>NZ_JBSFUB010000003.1:0-185701 GCF_053591575.1 Streptomyces altiplanensis
GGCTCAAGCCGGGACCACTGGCCGTTCGTCAGATCCCCACGTCCCACAGGACACGATCATGAACGAACAAGATCCACTTTCGCAACACGCCCTAGGCCGCCTGTTTCTGCGCAGTGCGCGCGAGGACCCCGCCGTTTCCGACGGCGGGGTCCTCGGCGTTTTCACGCCCGGCTACTGTGACCGCCATGGCGAACGCAGAGATCGGCGTGATTGGCGGCTCGGGCTTCTACTCCTTCCTGGAGGACGTCACCGAGGTCGAGGTGGACACGCCCTACGGGAAGCCGAGCGACTCGCTCTTCCTCGGTGAGATAGCGGGGCGGCGGGTGGCCTTCCTCCCCCGCCACGGGCGGGGTCACCACCTGCCGCCGCACCGCATCAACTACCGCGCCAACCTGTGGGCGCTGCGGTCCGTCGGCGCGCGCCAGGTGCTCGGGCCGTGCGCGGTGGGCGGGCTGCGGGCCGAGTACGGGCCGGGCACCCTGCTCGTACCGGACCAGCTGGTGGACCGTACGAAGGCGCGCACGCAGACGTTCTACGACGGTGAGACGCCGGTGGACGGGAAGCTGCCGAAGGTCGTTCACGTGACGTTCGCCGACCCGTACTGCCCCGAGGGGCGCGCGGCGGCGCTCGGGGCGGCGCGCGGGCGCGAGTGGGAGCCGGTGGACGGCGGGACGCTGGTCGTCATAGAGGGGCCGCGGTTCTCGACGCGGGCGGAGTCGCGGTGGCACGCGGCGGCGGGCTGGTCGGTGGTCGGCATGACCGGGCACCCGGAGGCCGTGCTCGCCAGGGAGCTGGGGCTCTGCTACACGTCACTGACGCTGGTGACGGATCTGGACGCCGGGGCCGAGACGGGCGAGGGCGTCTCCCACGAAGAGGTGCTCAAGGTGTTCGGGGCGAATGTGGGCCGGCTGCGCGACGTGCTCTTCGACGCGGTGGCGGCGCTGCCGGCGGACGAGACGCGGGACTGCCTGTGCGCGCACGCACTGGACGGGATCGACACGGGGATCACGCTGCCTTGACCGGAGCGGGCCGCCGCCTTGCGCTGCCTTGACCGGAGCGGGCGTGGGTGAGCGGGTGAGCGGGTTGTCCACAGTCCGGGGGCCGTCCACAGGCTCCGGCAGGATCCGGGCGGGCCGTGGATCGTGAGGAGCGTTCAGCCGGAACTCCTCATGGCAGGCGGTGACCACCGTGTCCCTCTATCCCTACGCCCCCACCCCTCCCGCGTCCGTTCCCGGACCGGAGCCGTGCGGTGTGCCCGACTTCTCTCCGCTGCGGGTGCGCGGCGGCAGGCACCGGCTGCGGCGCGCGGTGCGGCGCAGGAGGCGGGCGATGGCGGCCGGGCTCGCGATGGCAGCCGCCGCGCTGGCCGCTTCGGGCGCGCGTGACGCGGGACGTACGGGCGGCGGGGCACAGACCGGGGCTCAGGCTGAGGAACGGGCCGGGGCCGGGGCGGCCGGGGCGGCCGGGGCGCGGCAGCGTGAGCGCCGGCCGGTGGAGATGGTGTCCGCGCCGGTGCGGATCGCGGACGCCGCGACCGTGCGGCTGCTGCGCCGCGGAGACCGTGTCGATGTGATCGCTGCGGCGGCCGGCCCCCAGGGGGTGGGCGGGGAGCCGCCGGACGCCCGGGTGGTGGCTGCCGGTGCCCGTGTGGCCGAGGTGCCGAAGGTGCGCGAGACCTCCGCGGGCGGGGGCGAGGGAGCGCTGGTCGTTCTGTCCGTACCGCGCGCCACGGCCGCCGCACTGGCCGGTGTGGGGGCGACGTCCCGGCTGGCGGTGACGGTGTGCTGACCAGAACTGACGAGCCCTCATGTCACTGGTCCGTGGACGGCGATTGGACAGGCCCTTCACCTGCTGACGTAGGTTTCGGAACTGTTTGCTCCGCCCCCCGTACATGCGAAAAGAGGCTCATTCGTGAGCGAGGAGAAGAAGCAGAGCGTTCTGGCGGGCTTCAAAGCCTTCCTGATGCGCGGCAACGTGATCGACCTGGCTGTCGCGGTGGTCATCGGCGCCGCGTTCACCAACGTCGTGAACTCGATCGTCAAGGGGGTGATCAACCCGGTGGTCGGCGCGTTCGGCACGCAGGACCTGGAGAAGTACAGCTCCTGTCTGAAGCAGCCGTGCACGCCGGACAAGAACGGCGTGATGCAGGGCATCCCGATCAACTGGGGGCTGGTTCTCAGCGCGGTCCTCAGCTTCCTGATCACCGCGGCGGTCGTCTACTTCCTCATGGTGCTGCCCATGGCCAAGTACCTGGCGCGGCGGGCGGCACGGGACAAGGCGCAGGAAGCCACCGTGGAGGTCATGGAGGTCACCGAGATCGAACTGCTGAAGGAGATCAGGGACGCCCTGGTCGCACAGCGCGGCCCGGGCCACGGCAACTCGCCGTGACCCGGGTCGCTCAGAGATGGTGCGGCGGCTTCTCGTCCAGGAACCGGGCGAGGTCTGCCGTGCTGCCGCCGCTGCCCGGAGGCCGCTCGCCCCACCCTCGGTCCGTATCGTCCGCTGACTGCTGGTCCAGCGGATCGCCGAAGTCCAGCGCCGGCTTCGGCCGCGGCTTTCGCTCGGCCTGCTGCTCGGACGTCTGCTCCGGATCGCGCGGTCCGTGGGCGGGGGCGGTGCTCATGGTTCCAGGGTACGGCGGACGGACGGTTCGGCGGCCTCTGAGGCCTTTGCGGCCTCGGTGGTCCCGGCAGTCTTGGCGGCTCCGCCCTCACGCGGGCCGTCCCGTGATACGCAGGATGCCATGGGACACCGGACGAGAGCGGACGCCCTGACCGATGTGGCCGGGCTGCGGGTGGGCCACGCACGTGTGCCGGGCGACCGCGCGCTGAGCGGCACCACCGTCGTACTGGCGCCGGAGGGCGGGGCGGTGGCCGCCGTGGAGGTGCGGGGCGGGGCTCCGGGCACGCGCGAGACGGACGCCCTCGACCCGCGCAACCTGGTGCAGCGCATCGACGCCGTCGTCCTGACGGGCGGCAGCGCGTACGGCCTGGACGCCGCTTCCGGGGTGATGGCCTGGCTGGAGGAGCGGGGCCGGGGGGTCCGGGTCGGGCCCGGCCCGGCGCAGGTGGTGCCCGTCGTGCCGGCCGCCTGCCTCTTCGACCTGGGGCGCGGCGGCGACTGGCGGGCCAGGCCCGGCGCCGCGACGGGACGGGCCGCCGTCGAGGAGGCCTCCCGTACGGACATCGGGGCGCCCGTGGCGCAGGGCGGGGTGGGCGCGGGGACGGGCGCGGTCGCGGGCGCGATGAAGGGCGGCGTCGGCACGGCCTCCGTCGTACTCGGCTCGGGCATCACGGTGGGGGCGCTCGCGGTCGTCAACGCCGCGGGTTCGGCCGTCGATCCGCTGACCGGCGTCCTGTACGGCGATGGCGTACAGGGGTGGGCCGACCGCCCTGCGGCGGAGGTCCACGAGGCGGCGCAGCGCAGGCTGGCCGAAGCGCGGGAGGAGACGCGGCGGCGCTCGGTGACCCCCGTGCGTCCGGTGCTGAACACCACCCTCGCGGTCGTCGCTACCGACGCGGAACTGTCCCGGGCGCAGGCGCAGAAGCTCGCCGGGACGGCGCACGACGGCCTCGCGCGGGCCCTGCGTCCCGTACACCTGCTCACCGACGGCGACATCGTCTTCGCCCTGGCGACGGGGGCGAGGCCGCTGCCGGCCGACTCCCCCGGGTCCGGGTTCGCGGCGTACGCGGGCGGGGACGTGACCGCTCTCAACGAGGTCCTGGGGGCCGGGGCGGACGCGCTGGCCCGGGCGGTGGTGAAGGCCGTGCTGGCGGCGGAGGGGGTCGAGGGGCCCGGGGGCGTTTACCCGGCGTACCGGGATCTCTACTGACGGAGCGACGGACCGACACGGCGGACCGGCCGGCCGGAAGGACGGGAACCGTACTTGCTCCTCCTTCGTTTTCCTCAACCCGGCGACGTTGTCAGACCCAGGGGCTACGTTGAGCACTCGGCAAGTGACAAGCGGCGACGGCCTGGAGAGACCCTTGAGCGATCCGTACGAGACAACCGAGGAGCACCTCGAGCGACTCCTGGGGCGCGCACTCAACTCGTTCGACCTGCCCGACACGACCGTGGAGCGGCTCGAATCCGCGCTGGCCCACAGCACGTCCCTGCACTCCTCGCACCACAGCGCGGGGCTGCACCGCGAGACGTTCAAGCACGCGTTCCTGCTCTCCGACGGCAGCTCCCTCGTCCTGTGGGAGCTGGCGCACAACGCGACCCGCGACGGCGCCACGCAGCACGAGCTGTACACGGAGGCGGACGGGGTCCGGCTGGCCGTGTCCCGGCTGCCTCGCCCGGGCGGTACGGGTGCCTCCGGCTTCCCCGGCGGGGACGGCGCCACGGGGCTCGACGCGGACTGCCCCGACCGCGATCCGGACACCGACCTGGACGCCGACCTCGAAATCCTTGCCGCGCTCATGGCCGTGCGACCGCCCGCCCGCCGCATCTTCATCCCGGACAACTCCGCCGACCACGCGCGCCGTGTGCTCCGCCGCGCCGAGAACGCCGGCCGCCCGGGGCGGGACACCGCGCTGCGCCTGGGCGACGCCGTCGCCCACCAGATCACCCAGGCCTTCGGCCGCCAGTGCAGCGTGGAGGGCCGGGACGCCGGGTTCACGCTGTACGAGCACGCGTTCCTGCTGCGCGACGGCAGCGAGGTGAGTCTGTGGGAGGTCGAGCACACGGCTACGCCGGACGGCCGTCACATGTGCGAGGTGTACGAGACGGAGCGCACCGCGCGCGAGGCGATGGAACTCCGCGCGCGGGTGCGCTGACCGGGCCGTCGCGCCACCGGGTCGTAGCGCCACAAGGCCGCAGCGCCGCCGGACCGCAGCGCCGCCGGGCCCGCGTCGTCCTGTGCGGGCCCGGCGTGCGCCGGCTGGGCGGCAGCCGTGCGTCAGGCGGCTACTGCCACCTTGGCGTCGCCGGTCTCCGTGGCCGCGTCCCCGGCCTTCGCCGGCCCCGCCGTCCTCCGCAGTCCCTTGAGGAGGACGACCAGGCCCGTGCTGACCGCCGTACCGGCCAGGACGGCGACCAGGTAGAGGAACGGGTTGCCGATCAGCGGGACCACGAAGACGCCTCCGTGCGGGGCCCGCAGCGTGCACTCGAAGGCCATCGACAGGGCGCCGGTGACCGCGCCGCCCGCCATCGCCGACGGGATCACGCGCAGCGGGTCGGCCGCGGCGAACGGAATCGCGCCCTCGGTGATGAACGACGCGCCCAGCACCCAGGCCGCCTTGCCGTTCTCACGCTCGGTCTTGGTGAAGAGCCGGCCGCGTACGGTCGTGGCCAGGGCCATCGCCAGCGGCGGGACCATGCCCGCGGCCATGACGGCGGCCATGGCCTTGAGGCTGCCCTCGTTGGGGTTGGCGAGACCGCCGACGGCGAAGGCGTACGCGACCTTGTTGAGCGGGCCGCCCAGGTCGAAGCACATCATCAGGCCGAGGACGACGCCGAGGATGATCGCGTTGGCACCGGAGAGGCCGGACAGCCAGTCGGTGAGCGCGCTCTGGAGCTTCGCGATCGGCTCGCCGACCACCAGGAACATCAGGAAGCCGACGACGGCGGAGGAGACCAGGGGGATCACCACCACCGGCATGATGCCGCGGAGGGGGGCGGGGACCTCGGGCTTCTGGATCGCCATCACCACCGCGCCGGCGAGGAGACCGGCGACCAGGCCGCCGAGGAAGCCAGCGTCGATGGCGACGGCGATCGCGCCGCCGACGAAGCCGGGGACGAGTCCCGGCCTGTCGGCCATTCCGTACGCGATGTAGCCGGCCAGGACGGGCACCAGGAAGCCGAAGGCGAGGCCGCCGATCTGGAACATCAGGGCGGCCCAGCTGGTGGTGTCCGTCCAGGCGAAGTGCTCGATGACGGAAGGGGCCTTGTTGATCTCGTAGCCGCCGATGGCGAAGCCCAGGGCGATGAGCAGGCCGC
Source organism: Streptomyces altiplanensis (assembly GCF_053591575.1). Classification (NCBI taxonomy): domain Bacteria; kingdom Bacillati; phylum Actinomycetota; class Actinomycetes; order Kitasatosporales; family Streptomycetaceae; genus Streptomyces; species Streptomyces altiplanensis. The sequence continues at coordinate 5,941 of NZ_JBSFUB010000003.1, forward strand.
CCGCGGCGACGAACGGCACCATGTAACTGACGCCGGACATGAGCCATTTGCGGAGCTTCGTTCCGTAGCCTTCGCCCGGCTCGCCCGCTTCCTCGACCGGGGAGCCCTTGGCCGCGGACGAAGTGACCTCGCCGCGTGCGGCCTTGGCGCGGACTTCCGCGATGAGCTCGGCGGGGCGGTTGATGCCGGCCTTGACGTTCACGTCGACGGTCGGCTTGCCCGCGAAGCGCTCCTTCTCCCGTACGGGCACGTCGTGGGCGAAGATCACGCCGTCCGCTGCGGCGATCACGGCGGGGTCCAGACGCGTGAAACCGGCGGAGCCCTGGGTCTCCACGGTCAGTTCCGTGTCGGCGTTGTTTCCTGCCTGTTCGAGTGCTTCGGCAGCCATGTAGGTGTGTGCGATGCCGGTGGGGCAGGAGGTGACAGCGACGATCTTGAACGGGACGGCGGGCGGGGCGGGGGCGTCGGCGGCGGTGCGCTCAGGGGCGGGGGCGTCCGAGTCGGAGTCGGCGCCGCGCCGGGGCGTCTCCCCGGGTGCCGAACGTCCGGGTACACCGGTCTGTTCGGGGTGGTCGCGTTCGGTGTCCTGCGGGGAGCGTCCCGGCGCGTCCCCTCCCGACGCCGCGGGTTCCGCGACGGCGCCGGGCGCGTCCTGCGGGGCGTCGCCGCGGATCAGGGCCGCCGCCGACGCCGGGTCCCCGGCCGCGCGGAGGGCGGCGGTGAAGTCGGCGTCCATCAGGTGGCGGGCCAGGCTGGAGAGGATCGTCAGGTGCGCGTCGTCCGCGCCCGCCGGGGCCGCGATGAGGAAGACGAGGTCGGCCGGGCCGTCCGGGGCGCCGAAGTCGATGCCGCGTGCGCTGCGCCCGAAGGCGAGCGTCGGCTCGGTGACGTGTTCGCTGCGGCAGTGCGGGATGCCGATGCCTCCGTCCAGGCCGGTCGGCATCTGCGCCTCGCGCGCCGCGACGTCGGCGAGGAAGCCGTCGAGGCCGGTCACGCGGCCGAGCGCCACCATGCGTTCGGCGAGCGCGCGCGCCGCCTCTTCCTTCGTACCGGCGGCCAGGTCGAGGTCGACCAGGTCCGCGGTGATCATCTGGCTCATCGCGGGCTCCTACGGGAGTACGGGGGTATGCGGATCATGCGGCCGGCTCCGCCAGCGCGCGGTCCAGGGGGACGTCGGCCGTCACGGCGACCGAGGAGGGGTTCAGGTCGGCCGGTGCCGGCATGACGCTGCCGGGCAGCTGGACGGCTGCCGCGCCGTGTGCGGCTGCTGAGGCCAGGGCCCGGGGGCCCTCGCCGCCCGCCGTCAGGAAGCCGGCGAGCGAGGCGTCGCCCGCGCCGACGTTGCTGCGTACGAGGGTGACCTTCGCGGTGGCGTAGTACGTGCCCTCTTCGCCGACCAGCAGTTGTCCGTCGGCCCCGAGGCTGGCGAGTACCGTGCGCGCCCCCGCGTCGCGGAGTTCCCGCGCCGCCTTCAGCGCGTCGCCGACCGTGGCCAGGGGGCGGCCGACGGCCTGGGCGAGTTCTTCGGCGTTGGGCTTGACCACGTCCGGGCGTTCGCGGAGTGCCGCGAGGAGGGACGGGCCCGAGGTGTCGAGTGCGATGCGGGCGCCCGCCTCGTGCGCGCGGGCCACCAGTTCGGCGTACCACTCGGGGGCCAGGCCGCGCGGCAGGCTGCCGCAGCAGGCGATCCAGTCGGCGCCGGCCGAGTGCGTGCGTACGGCCTCCAGGAGCGACTCGGAGTCGGTGGCGGAGAGTTCGGGGCCCGGTGCGTTGATCTTGGTGAGGGTGCCGTCCGGCTCCACGAGGGTGATGTTGGAGCGGGTGTCGCCCGCCGCTTCGAACGGCACGACCTCGATGCCCTCGGCCCCGAGGAGTTCGGCGACGAGCGCGCCCGGCGCCCCGCCCAGCGGCATGACGGCGAGGGTGCGGTGTCCGGCCGCGGCCACGGCGCGCGAGACGTTGACGCCCTTGCCGCCCGGGTCCATCCGGTCGGCGGTGGCGCGCAGCACCCCACCCCGCTGGAGGACGGGGACTTCGTACGTCCGGTCGAGGCTGGGGTTGGGGGTGATGGTGAGGATCATGGGCACTCGTTCCTAGACACACTGCACTTCGGTGCCGCCGGCCTCGATGGCGGCGGCGTCTTCGGGGCTCAGACCGGCGTCGGTGATGAGCAGGTCCACGTCGGTCAGGTCGCCGAAGCGGGCGAAGTGCTCCTGCCCGTGCTTGGTGGAGTCGGCCAGCAGGACGACCCGGCGGGCGGCCGCGACGACCGCGCGCTTCACGGCCGCCTCGGCGAGGTCGGGGGTGGTGAGGCCGCCGTCGGGCGAGAAGCCGTTGGTGGCGAGGAAGGCGACGTCGGCGCGGATCTCGCCGTACGCACGCAGCGCCCAGGCGTCGACGGCGGCGCGCGTACGGTGGCGGACCCGCCCCCCGACGAGGTGCAGGTCGATGCCGGGGTGGTCGGCGAGGCGGGCGGCGACGGGCAGCGCGTGGGTGACGACGGTGAACCCGCACTCCAGCGGTACGTCGGCGGCGAGGCGGGCGACGGTCGAGCCGGCGTCGAGGATGACGCTGCCGTCGTCGGGCAGTTCGGCGAGGGCCGCCCGCGCGATGCGGTCCTTCTCGTCGGCGGCGGTGGACTCGCGCTCGGCGAGGTCCGGCTCGAAGCCGAGGCGGCCCGCGGGGATCGCGCCGCCGTGCACCCGCCGGAGGAGACCCGCGCGGTCCAGGGACTTGAGGTCGCGGCGGACGGTCTCGGCGGTGACCTGGAAGGTCTCGGCGAGAGAGAGCACGTCCACCCGCCCGCTCTCGCGGGCGAGGCGCAGGATCTCCTGCTGGCGCTCCGGTGCGTACATGTGGGGTTACTTCCGTTCGATGCCCGAACCTGTGGTTTCTCTCGCAGAGTACGACCAGGTTTCGCGGATGTAAACAGATTCGGGCATCGGGCGGACATATTCGGGCCCGGACGGAGACGGCGCCCGTGTCCGGAGACACGGGCGCCGTCGGTCGGCGGTCGTGGATCAGGGGGTGAGCGCCGGCTCCTTCACCGGGGAGGCTTCCGGGGCCGCGGCCGCCGCGCCTTCCATCCCCGCCCGCGGCCGCGCCGGCAGCGCGAACATCAGGCAGAAGATGGCCACCAGCACCGCGGTCGCCCACCACAGCGCGTTCTGGAACGCGTCGACGAAGGCCATGCCGACGGTGTCCGGCGTCAGGTGGTCGTCCATGACACCGAAGAAGACGACCGACACCAGGCCGAGGCCCAGCGCGTTGCCCATCTGCTGCACCGTGTTGATCAGGCCGGAGGCCGAACCGGCGTGCTCGCGCGGCACCTCGGACAGCACCGCGTCCGTCAGCGGCGCCACGATCAGGCCCATGCCGAGCCCCATCACGACGAGGGGCAGCGCCATCTGCCAGGGGTGGATGGCCGTGCCGTACCGGTCGGCCTCCCAGATGTAGAGCAGCAGCCCGGCCACCATCGTCAGCGCGCCCGCCTGGAGGACCTTCCTGCCGAAGCGCGGGACCAGCTTCTGCACGGAGATGCCCGCGGCGAGTGAGACCGCTATGGAGAACGGGATGCCCGTCGTGCCGGCGCGCAGCGCGCTCCAGCCGAGGCCCATCTGCATGTAGAGCGTCCAGACCAGGAAGAAGATGCCCAGCGCCACGCCGAAGGTCAGCTGCACCGCGATGCCGGCGGCGAAGCTCTTGACCCGGAAGAGGGAGAGTTCGACCAGGGGCGAGCCGTCCTTGCGGGTCTTGTAGCGCTCGTACGCGACGAAGAGGGCGAAGACGGCCAGGCTGCCGGTCATGGCGAGGTGGCCCCACAGCGGCCAGCCCAGCTCCTCGCCGCGGATGAGCGGGTAGATCAGCATGAGAAGGCCGAGGGTCGCGAGCGCTACGCCGACCAGGTCGAGGCGCAGTGCCCTGGGGGCCCTGGACTCGCCGATGAAGCGGACGCCCAGGACCAGTCCCACGATGCCGACGGGCAGGTTGATGAGGAAGATCGGCCGCCACTCCAGGCCGAACAGGTTCCACTCGGTGAGCAGCGCGCCCAGCATCGGGCCCGACACGGCGCCCAGGCCGACGATCGCGCCGAAGAGGCCGAAGACCTTGCCGCGCTCGTGCGCGGGGAAGGTGGCGTGGACGATCGACAGGACCTGCGGCACCATGAGCGCCGCCATCCCGCCCTGGAGGATGCGGGAGGCCACGAGCATCTCCGGGCCGGTGGCGAAACCGCAGAGCGCGGAGGCGAGCGTGAAGCCGGCGATGCCGATCAGGAAGAGCCGCTTGCGGCCGTAGATGTCGCCCAGCCTGCCGCCGGTGATCAGCCCGGCGGCGAAGGCCAGGGCGTACCCCGCGGTGATCCACTGGATCGCTCCGAAGGTGGCGCCCAGGTCCTGCCGGATGCTCGGGACCGCGATGTTGACGATCGTGACGTCGACCAGGTCCATGAAGGCGGCGGTCATCACGATGGCGAGCGCGAACCACCGGCGGCGGTCGGGCGTGCTCGTCCCGGTCCCGTCCGTCTGCTCGGACTGCAGGGGTGTTGAAGTCATACGAGCGAGACTAGGGCCGATGTAGGACAGGTTGTGTCCCACTGGGACGGCATCCTGAAGACATGACGACCGATACGCCGGCCCGGCTGCTGCAACTGCTCTCGCTGCTCCAGACACCCCGCGAATGGCCCGGCAGCGAGCTCTCCGAACGCCTGCGCGTCAGCCGCCGCACCGTGCGGCGCGACATCGACCGGCTGCGCGAGCTCGGCTATCCCGTGCAGGCGACGATGGGCGCGGACGGCGGCTACCGGCTCGTGGCGGGCAAGGCGATGCCGCCACTGGTGCTCGACGACGAGGAGGCCGTCGCCATCGCGGTGGGGCTGCGGGCCGGCGCGGGCCACGCGGTCGAGGGCATCGAGGAGGCGTCGGTGCGGGCGCTGGCGAAGCTGGAGCAGGTGCTGCCGTCCAGGCTGCGCCGGCAGGTCTCCACCCTCCAGGCCGCCACCATCCCGCTGACCAGCGGCGACGGGGCGACCATCGATCCCCGTACGCTCACGGTGATGGCGGGCGCGGCGACCGGGCAGGAGCGGCTGCGGTTCGCCTACCGCTCGGGGGACGGGTCGCGGACCAGGCGTCTCGTCGAGCCGCACCGGCTGGTGAGCACGGGGCGGCGCTGGTACCTCGTCGCGTACGACCTGGACCGGGACGCCTGGCGTACGTTCCGCGTGGACCGGGTCAGTGAGCCGTTCGCCACGGGGGCGCGCTTCACTCCGCGGGGACTGCCGAGCGGGGACGCCGCCGAATTCATCCGGCACTCCATGAAGCGGCTCCAGCCCCAGTACCGGGTGGTGGCGACGTTCGAGGCGCCCGCCGAGTTCGTCGCGGCCCGGCTGCCGGGCTCGCTCGGCACACCGGAGCCGGTCGGGGGCGACGACGGCCGCTGCCGGCTCGACGTGACGGCCACCGACTCGGTGGAGTGGCTGGGGCTCCGGCTCGCGCTGGTGGACTGCGAGTTCACGGTGTCCGAGCCGCAGGAACTGGTCGACTACCTGGCCGGGCTCGGCGGCAGGCTCACCCGCGCGACCGCCCCGCGGGAGCAGTAGAACTCGCGGAGGCAGCAGGGACGGGACCGCACCGCGGGAGCAGCGCAGAGAGCGGCGGACACAGGGGAGCCCCGGCGCCGGGGGGAGTGCGCCGGGGCTCGGCCCTGGAAAGACACGTACCTCGATCGGGGCCGTTTATGCGACCGCGTCGAAGCCTGTGTCGTGCGCCATGCGCTTCAGGTCCATCAGAGCGTGCTTCTCTATCTGCCGGATCCGCTCACGCGTCAGTCCGTGCTGCTTGCCGACCTCGGTCAGGGTCCGCTCCCGGCCGTCCTCGATGCCGTACCGCATACGGATGATCGAGGCCGTCCGCTCGTCGAGCCGGCCTATGAGGTCCTCCAGCCCCTCGCTGCGCAGCAGCGAGAGCACCGACTGCTCGGGCGAGACCGCCGACGTGTCCTCCAGCAGGTCGCCGAACTGCGTCTCCCCCGCGTCGTCGACGGGCATGTTGAGCGAGACCGGGTCGCGCGCCCAGTCCAGGACGTCGCTGACGCGCTCGGGCTTGGCGTCCAGCTCGGCCGCGATCTCCGCGTGCTCGGGCTCGCGCCCGTGCTCACGGTTGAACTCGCGCTGCACGCGCCGGATGCGGCCCAGCTCCTCCACCAGGTGGACGGGGAGCCGGATGGTGCGGGACTGGTCCGCGATGGACCGGGTGATGGCCTGCCGGATCCACCAGGTGGCGTACGTGGAGAACTTGAAGCCCTTCGTGTAGTCGAACTTCTCGACCGCACGCACCAGGCCCGCGTTCCCCTCCTGGATCAGGTCGAGCAGGGGGAGGCCGCTGCGCGGGTAGCGGCGCGCGACCGCCACGACGAGACGGAGGTTGGCACGGATGAACAGGTCCTTGGCACGCTCGGCCTGTGCGACCAGCGCTTCCAGTTCCTCGCGGGAGGCGCCGCCCGCGTCGCTCTCCACTTCCTTGTCGAGGATCTGCTGCGCGTACACACCTGCCTCGATGGTCTGTGAGAGGTCGACTTCCTTGGCGGCGTCGAGCAGCGGCGTCCGTGCGATCTCGTCGAGGTACATACCGACCAGGTCGCGGTCGGCGATCTCCCCGCCTACGGCGCGAACGCTGCGTACCCCGCCGGATCCGCCAGTGGCGGTCTGCTGACGGGCGACGGCACGGGTTGCCATGCGTGCTCCCTTGCTGAGTAGGTCGCGATGTGTTGGCTGCCGGACTCCTCTTCGGGTGCCCCGCTTCCACTGGAAACAACGACTGGAATCCGGACAGAATTCCCATGGCATGCATTCATTTTCGTGATCTTGCAGTACCCTGTCCGCTTTCCGGGGGAGCCGCATGGAACTCGCGCACCCGGAAGCGCAGGTCAGCACGGGCGCCGAAGCCGGCCTCGGCTGCCTCACGGGCATCCGCAACCACTGCGTCCGCGAGCGTCCGCGAGACGGCGATCGCCTTCGGCACCACCGTCTTCTCTTCACGCCCGGGCAGCGCCGCCCGTGGCCGCTCCCCCCCTGAAGACGGCCCGCACGGTCTGCTGGTTGCCCGCGGCGCCCGTTCCGGCCTCTCCGGCCGTGTTCTCGGTTACGCGACGAGTAACCTCTCCCGCCCGAAAACCGCCTACGGCACCTCCGCCGAACGCCGAACGTCGGAGTCGGCGTCTCCTGCGCGCCCGGCGCCGGCGGCCGCGGCATCGGCACGCTGCCGCACGAGGCGCTCTTCGAGGCGCTGGCGGGCGCGGACAGGGCGCGTGCCTCCCCCGCGCGTACGCCGGCGTGGCCCGGCCCAGCGAGGCGTCCGCCCGGCTCCACGGCTCCACGCCCGCTTCGGCTCCCGCCATGCCGGTACGTACCGGGAAGTAGGCCGGGAGTTCGGCCGCCACCGGGACGTCGCCCGGTACGACCGCCCTCCCCGCCCCGCCCCTGGTCTCGGCCCTGCGGCCTAGGCCCCGGTGTAGGTCCGCAGCCCGTTACCCTCCGCCCGCCCCGCGCCTAGTCTCCGGCGCATGGACACCACAGGCATCCTCGACGAAGCCCTCGAACGCCTCCACACCCACGGTCCCGAGCGTCTGGGCCGCCTCACCAACCACGCCCCCATGGCCGTCGAGTCCCTCGCCGCGCACGGCCGGGCCGGATCCGTCCACCGCTGGCTGGATCTTTACGCCGCGCGGCTGGAAGACTTCCCTTCCCGCCACACTCCGGTGACCGACGGCAACTGGCAGGAGGCGCTGGGCGATCCGCGCCGGGCCGCCGACTGGATCGCGTACTTCGCGCACCGCCTCACGGAAGCGGGACAGCCGTGGCGCGAAGTGCTCGCCACGTGGTGGCCCAGGCTGCTGCCGGGCGTGTACGGCGGCGCCGCGCATCCGGTGATCCGGGTGGGCCACGCGGTACGCACCCTCCTGACGGACGGCGAGAACGCCCCCCGCCGCACCGAGCTCGCCCACGGCCTCGGCTACTGGGCCGCCCGCTACCGCCCCGTGGAGCCGCCCGTCCCGCTGCCCGCCGCCCCCACCGCCGCCGAGGCGCTGGACGCCGTACCGCCCGTCGACGTACGCCAAGGGAGCTTCCCCGACCGCCTCGGCCGCGTCACGCGGCTCCCGGTGTGGGCGGAGGCGCTCGCCGCCACGGACCCGGACGAGGCGCGGCGGCGGCTGGCCGAGCTGGTACGGGCCGCCACCCACCGGTACGCCACGCACGGGCACGGCGACGAGACCATGCTGGTCCACGCGGCGACGGCCCCCAACGCCGTCCTGCGCACCCTCCCCGCGCTCCCCCGCACCCTGTGGGTGCCGAGCCTGCACGCCGCCTGGGCGGCCTCGGCGGCGGTCACCTCGATGTACGCCCCGGACGAGCCCCTCCCGTACGCCGCGCCGGGCTCCGTCACCCCCGAGGAGGTCTTCGAGCGGGCGGCGGCGCACGGCGACGAGCACGTCATCAAGTTCACCGACACCGCGCTCGACATCGGCGACGAGCGGTCGCTGGCGTCCGCCCTGCGCGCGATCGAACTCAGCGAGCCGCTGACCTGAGGCCCTGGATCCCTGAGGCAGGCCCCGGAGTCCTGAGGCGCCCGAGGCCCGGAGGCCCGGAAGCCTTGGAACTCCGGGGTCCTGAGGAGCCGTCAGCCGAACTGCACCGACCGCTTCGCCAGCCCCATCCAGAAGCCGTCGATCACCTCGCGCTGCGTTTCCAGCTCTCCCTCGGACGCGCCCAGCGTCACGAACAGCGGCGCGAAGTGCTCGGTGCGCGGGTGGGCGAGCCGGCCGGCCGGGGACGTGTGCGCGAAGTCGAGCAGCGCGTCCACGTCCGCCGCCGCCAGCGCCTCGCGCCCCCACGCGTCGAACTCCGCCGACCAGCCGGGCACTCCCCCGCCCGGGTGCCGCAGGGCGGCCAGGTTGTGGGTGAAGAAGCCGCTGCCGACGATCAGTACGCCCTCGTCGCGCAGGGGCGCGAGCTTGCGCCCGATGTCCATCAGCCCCTGCGGGTCGAGGGTGGGCATGGAGATCTGGAGTACGGGGATGTCGGCCGCCGGGAACATCTCGACCAGCGGGACGTACGCCCCGTGGTCGAGCCCGCGGTCCGGGATGTCCTGGACGGGCGTACCGGCGCCGCGCAGCAGCTTCCGTACGGAATCGGCGAGTCCGGGGGCGCCGGGCGCGGCGTAGCGGACGCGGTAGTAGTGCTCGGGGAAGCCCCAGAAGTCGTGGACGAGCGGCACCGTCTCAGTGGCGCCGAGTGCGAGCGGGGCCTCCTCCCAGTGGGCGGAGACCATCAGGATCGCGCGCGGCCGGGGAAGACCGGCGGACCAGGACGCGAGCTGGCCGGGCCAGACGGGGTCGTCGGCCAGCGGCGGAGCTCCGTGGCTCAGATAGAGGGCGGGCATACGCTCCACGGCCGCAACCTTTCCTTGAAACTTCAAGCAGGCTTGTGGAAACAACCCTAACGCCAGCTAGTTTAAGTTTCAAGAAGAGGGCCCGTAGAGTGGTGCCCATGACGACGGCACCCCGCTGGCTCAGCGAAGAGGAGCAGCGCACCTGGCGCGCGTACCTCCAGGCCACCACCCTTCTGGAGGACCACCTGGACCGCCAGCTCCAGCGCGACGCCGGCATGCCGCACGTCTACTACGGCCTGCTCGTGCAGCTCTCCCAGGCACCGGAGCGGCGGCTGAGGATGACCGAGCTGGCCGAGACCGCGAAGATCACCCGCTCCCGGCTCTCGCACGCCGTCTCCCGCCTGGAGCGCAACGGCTGGGTGCGCCGCGAGGAGTGCCCGTCCGACCGGCGCGGGCAGAACGCCGTACTGACGGACGAGGGGTACGCGGTCCTGAGGCAGACCGCGCCCGGCCACGTCGCCACCGTCCGCCAGGCGATGTTCGACCGGCTCACCCCCGAGCAGGTGCGTCAGCTCGGCGAGATCATGCGGGTCATGGCGGAGGGGCTCCAGCCGACGGGCGCGGGCGCGGACCTGCCCTGGCTCCGCTGAAGCCGGAACCGAATCCGGAGCGGAACCAGGGCAGCCGGGCCGGCCGGGGCGGGCCCGGCCGGGGACGTCAGTGCGCGATGACGGGGATCCGCACCTCGTCCTCCGCGCCCGAGCCCGCGCCGTCGCCCGAACCCGCGACCGTCGTCGCACCCGGACGGCCGGTGTTGATCAGCGTCAGCGCGATCGCCGCGGAGACGGCCAGGATGCCGACCGCCCACCAGATGGCGCTCGCGTAGCCGTGCACCATCGCCTGCGCCTGGAGCAGCTGCTCGTTGGTGGCGCCGGCGGCGTGCGAGGTGATGTACGCCGTGGTGGCGCTGGCCGCGATGGTGTTCAGCAGCGCCGTACCGATCGCGCCGCCCACCTGCTGCGAGGTGTTGACCATGGCCGAGGCCACGCCCGCGTCGCGCGGCTCGATGCCGTGCGTCGCCAGCGACATGGCCGGCATGAACGCCGTACCCATGCCCAGACCCAGCAGCAGCTGCGCGGGCAGGATGAGTCCGGCGTACGAGGAACCGATCTCCAGCTGCGTCAGCAGCAGCATGCCGAGCGCCGCGACCAGGAAGCCGGGGCCCATCAGGTAGCGGGGCGCGACCCGCGTCATCAGACGGGCGCCGATCTGGGTCGAGCCCGTGATCATGCCCGCGATCATCGGCAGGAAGGCGAAGCCGGTCATGACGGGCGAGTAGCCCTTCACGATCTGGAGGTAGTAGGTGAGGAAGAGGAAGAGCCCGAACATCGCGATGACGGCGAGACCCAGCGACGCGTAGACACCGCCGCGGTTGCGCTCCATCAGAACGCGCAGCGGCAGCAGCGGCGACTTGACCTTCGACTCGACGGCCACGAAGACGGCGAGCAGTACGGCGGAGGCGACGAAGAGGCCGATCGTCGCACCCGACGCCCAGCCGTCGGTCTCGGCGCGCGTGAAGCCGTACACCAGCGCGACCAGGCCGAGGGTGGAGAGGACGACGCCCGGGATGTCGAGCGGCGAGCGGTTGCGGCCGCCGGCCGGCTCACGGATCACGAAGTAGGCGCCCGCCGCCGCGACGACCGCGAAGGGGATGTTGACGAAGAACGTCCAGCGCCAGTTCAGGTACTCGGTGAGGAAGCCGCCCAGGATCAGGCCGACCGCGCCGCCGCCGCCCGCGATCGCACCGAAGATGCCGAAGGCCTTGGCGCGTTCGCGCACGTCGGTGAAGGTCACCGCGAGCAGCGAGAGCGCGGCCGGCGCGAGCAGCGCGCCGAAGGCGCCCTGGAGGGCGCGCGAGCCCAGCATCAGCGCCTCGTTGGTGGCCGCGCCGCCGAGGGCGGAGGCCGCCGCGAAACCGAGCAGACCGACGACGAAGGTGCGCTTGCGGCCCCACAGGTCGGCTATACGGCCGCCGAAGAGCAGCAGTCCGCCGAAGGCCAGGGCGTACGCCGTGATGACCCACTGGCGGTTCGCGTCCGAGATCCCCAGGTCCTGCTGGGCCGACGGCAGCGCGATGTTCACGATCGTCGCGTCGAGGACCACCATCAGCTGGGCGAGGGCGATGAAGACCAGTGCTTTCCAGCGGCCCGGGTCGGGGAGGAGGGTGTCGGCTGTTTTTGGCATGGAGGTATCCGCCTAAGGGTGCGAAGAGGAGAAAAAGGTACGTAACTATGTGAGCGGAAGCGGAGGTCGGGCGGGGGTCACGAATCCCGGCGCAGGCCCTCCCACGTCGCGGGAGTGCCGGGGAGGACGGAACGCGCCGGTGCCTCCAGGCCGTCGAGGAAGAGTTGCAGGTGACGGTGGACGAACTGGTCGAAGTTCATGCACGCACTGCCCGGCAGCGGCCGGGTGAGCTGGGAGAGGGCGACCAGCAGATCGCCGACGGCCACGTCGTCACGGAGCCGCCCGGCCTGCCGCGCGCGCCTCATGAGGCTGTCGACGGCCCCTTCGAGACGCTCGCGCCCGGCGAGCAGTTCCGGGTGTTCCTTGTCGAAGCCGTCGGCGAGCATCGGGCACAGCGCGCCGACCCGCTCGTCGGCGGCCGCGTGGACGAAGCGGCGCAGCGCGTCGAAGGGGTCGGCCTCCTCGGCGATCGCCGCCCGGGCCCGGTCCGCGGTGCGGGACAGGACGGAGACGACCACGTGGTGGATCAGTTCGGTACGGTCCGGGAAGTGCCGGTACAGCGTCGCGTTGCCGACGCCCGCACGGCGGGCGATCTCGTCGAGCGGCACCTCGGGTCCGGACTCGACGAACATCTCGCGCGCGGCCGAGACGATCCGCTCCCGGTTGCGCAGGGCGTCGGCCCGGGGCCGCTGGGCGCGGGGCCGGGCGGCTTCGGTGCGGATGCCGGTGCCGGCCTCGATGTCGGTTCCGGTGCCGATGTCGCTTCCGGTGTCGGCGTCGATGTCGGTTCCGGTGTCGGTGGCCACGGCGCTCCTTCTCGTACCTTCTCGTGTGAAAGCCTCCCCGCGCGAAGACCTTCCCGCGCGAGAGCCGGCAACCGGGGAGTCGGTCCCCGGTTCGGCGAACACAGGTGTAAACGGGGAGTCCATCCCCGGTTATTTCCCGAACTACCACATGTGACCCTGATCACAAACGGAGCGAGAAATTCCGCACGATCGGCCTATCCGGAGGTCCGCCCGGCGAGCGCCCGGCGAGCGCCCGGCACAGGGTGAGCGAACGAGAGCAGTCAGGGACGGCCGGCTGCCGCGGACCCCGAAGGCGCCTCCATGCGGCAGACCCGCCCCCGGATACGCAGACCCCGCCACCTGGTGAGCGTCGCCGTTCTCACCGGTCTCGCCCTCGCGTCCGTGACCTCCGCCGGGTCCCCGCTCGCCACCGGGACCAGCGCGTCGGCGGGCCCGGTGGGCTCCGGCGACCCGGCGGTGTCCGTGACCGGTGAGGCCGCGCTCGAACCGTGCAGGATCACGGGCACCCTGGGCGTGCAGATGTCGGAGGGAATGCCGACGCCACCCGGATTCGCCCGCTCCACCGGTGACGTCCACGCCCTGACCCTCATGATCGACTTCTCGGACGCGCCGGGGAAGGGCTCGGCGCGCGACCGGTTGGAGGAGTTCTTCCCGCAGACGACGAAGTGGTTCGAGACGAGTTCGTACGGGCGCCTGCGCTACCGGCCCGTCACCCCGTTCACCGAGTGGATACGGATGCCGATGCCCTTCGCGGCGTACGGGATAGACCGCGGCTCACCGTACGAACCCGGCTACCGCCGCCTCGTCCAGGACATCGTCGCCGCGACCGACGCCCGGGTGGACTTCCGCTCGTACGACCTGGTCAACGTCCTGGTCACACCCAATGCCGGGCCCTCGGCCCTGGACACCGTCCTGTCCGTCACCTTCTCCGGCAACGAGGACGCGCCGCGCGCCGACGGCGTCCCGCTCGCCAACACGTCGTTCGTCTACAGCCGCCAGGACGACGGGTCGGGTTCCTACGGCGAGACCGGCTTCCGGGTCCTGCCGCACGAGAACGGCCATGTCTTCGGGCTGCCGGACCTCTACACCATGGACGGCGGGGGGTCGGTCGGGCACTGGGACATCATGTCCGAGGACTGGGGGGCCAACAACGATCTGCTGGCCTGGCACAAGTGGAAGCTCGGCTGGCTCGACAGCGCGCAGATCCGCTGCGCGGCCGCGCCCGGCACCACCGAACACCTCCTGACACCGCTCGCCTCGCGGGACGAGGACGAGGACGGGGACGGAAATGGGGAGAGGGACGGGGGCACCGAAGTCCGGGACGGGGACGGGGACACCGGGGCGAAACTCGTCTTCATCCCCCTGACGGAGAAGACGGGTTACGCGGTGGAGGTGCGCACCCGGGCGGGCAACGACGAGGCCGTCTGCAAGCCGGGCGTGCTGATCTACCGCGTCGACGCCGACGTCGACACGGGCCACGGCCCGGTGACGGTCGCCGACAGCGAGCGCGACAGCGGGGGCTGCACCCGGCGGCCCAATGTGCACGCCGAGCTGTCGGACGCGCCGTTCGAGGAGGGCCAGACCTTCAAGGACCGCCAGTACGGAGTCCGGATCTCGGTGACCGACAGGACGGCGGACGGTGATTTCCGGGTCCGCGTCACCCGCCGCTGACGCCCGGACCGCCTCCCACCTCTCCCCTCAGCTCCCTCTTGAGGACCTTCCCGGTGGCGTTGCGGGGCAGCGGCTCCTCCCGTACGAGCACATGGGCGGGCACCTTGAACGCGGCGAGGCTCCTGCCCACATGCGCCCGCAGCTCCTCCGCACCGGTCCCGGCTCCGGCCCGCAGCTGCACGACGGCGGCGACTTCCTCCCCGAGTACGGGGTGCGGAACGCCGAGTACCGCCGCGTCCAGCACCTCCGGATGGTCGTGCAGCACGCTCTCGACCTCGACGCAGTACACGTTCTCGCCGCCGCGGATGACCATGTCCTTGATGCGGTCGACGATGCTGACGCACCCGCCGTCCCGCACGGTCGCGAGGTCCCCGGTCCGGAACCACCCGCCCTCGGCGAAGGCGCGCGAGGTCGCGCCGGGGTCGTTCCAGTACCCCCTGACCAGCGACTGCCCGCGCAGCCACAGCTCGCCGACCTCGCCCTCGGCCGATGCCTGCCCGTCCGGCCCCGCGATCCGCACCTCGACGGCCGGTGCGGGCCGCCCGGCACTGCCGGGGTCCGCGCGGTACGCCGCGCCGGAGGTGGCCAGCACGCCGCCGCTGGTCTCGGTCAGTCCGTAACCGTTGCGGGGCTCGATGCGCTCGCCGTGCCGGGCCGTGAGCCGCCCGACGAGGCCGGCGGGCGCGGCGGCTCCGCCGGTGTTGAGCATGGTGAGGCTCTCCAGCCCGTCCCCGGCCGCCTCCGCCGCGTCCAGCAGCTGGAGGGCGGTGGCCGGCACACCGGCGTAGTGCGTGACGCGGTGCTCGCGGATCAGCGCGAGCGCGCGCCCGGCGTCCCACTTGCGCATGAGGACGAGGGAGCCGCCGGCCGCCATGGCGGCGTACACGGCGGTGAAGGCGGCGACGTGGAAGAACGGAAACGTCATGAGCGTCACGGGAGCGGGCCCCTGCCCCGGCACCTCCCCGCGCGCGAGCGCGGCCAGCGCGGCGTGGAAGCGGGGGTGCGTGGCGGCGCCGGCCTGGGCGAGGTGGGTGGCGACGGCGCCCTTGGGCCGCCCGGTGGTCCCGGACGTGTAGATGATGGTGGCGTCGTCCTCGGCCCGTACATCGACATCGGGCGGCCCGAGAAGCGGATCGGCCTGCCGGATCCCTTCGTACGCCTCGTACGCCTCGTGCGCCCCGCCCAACTCCCCCGCGTCCCTGTGGAACACGACAACCCGGGGCCGTCGCTTCCGCCCCGTCCGCCCCGCGAGCCACGGCTCGACCTGCGGCAGCCGCTCCCCGTCGACGAGCAGCACACCGGGCTCGCAGTCGTCGAGCGCGTACGCGAACTCGGCCCCGGTCCACCAGCCATTGAGCGGCACGGCGACAAGCCCCGCCAACTGCGCGGCCCAGAAAGCGACTTGCCACTCGGGATGATTGCGCATGGCGATGACGGCCCGGTCCCCCGGCAGGAGCCCGTACTCCCCGGCGAACCGCCGGGCCAGCGCGCAGGCGGCGGCGAAGAACTCGCCGTACGTGTACGTCCCGCTCTCCGCGACCAGGAACGGCCGGTCCCCGTACGCCCAGGTCACCTCGACGAACTCCCGCAGCGTCCGGGGCCCGTCGGCGTACAGCGGACTCCCGTCCTCCGCCCGTACGACCTCGAAGGGCGCCCCGGGGGCGGTCAGCGCGGCTTCGGCGGCGCGCAACGGATCATTGTTCGGCACGGACGAACCTCTCTAAGCGCTTGCTCAGCACTTGGACGCTATGCCCGCCCCCGCCGCCAGTCAAGATTCGTGCACCAGCCATCTTTCTCCCGCCGCCCCTCCGCGACCCCACCGCCACCCCGCCGCGGAACCCATTCCCACACGAGCCCCCCGACCCGGTACGCTAGCCCTCGGCCACCCAGCACCACGGCCACGCCTCCGTAGCTCAGGGGATAGAGCACCGCTCTCCTAAAGCGGGTGTCGCAGGTTCGAATCCTGCCGGGGGCACAGCGCATTACCGCTCTGACCTGGGGTTCTCTCCAAGGAGGGGCTTTCAGTCGGCCTCGGACTCCCCGTCCGGGGCCGTTTGCGTGAGCGGACGGGTCGGTGACGGCGAGACCGGCCCCGGTGCGCGGCGGCCGCGGTGCTACCCGGTGGCGAGCAGGCCCACTTCCAGGTCGGCGACGACACCGTAGTGATCGCTCGCCCACAGGCCGTCGGCCGGCTCGTCGAATGCGAGTCGGGCGCTGCGGACACGAGCGAAGGCGTTCGGGTGGGCGTGCGGTGAGCCGGCGAAGACGTAGTCGAACCGGCGGCGGTGGCCGGGCTGGCGGACCAGGACCTCGATGTCCTCGGTCGCGTTGGGGTTGTCGGCGGACCAGGTGTGTCCGGGGCCGGAGCCCGCGATCTCCCATGCGTCGTGGAAATGCGTGCTGCGTCCCGAGAGTGACTGCCGGCCGGTCAGGTACCGGATACTGGCCGCATCGGGATCCGCGTTGAAATCACCGGCCATGATCGTGGGCAGGGCTGTCCGGTGCCGGGCGTCCAGATCGCTCAAGGCCAGTACCTGGCGCTCCCGTTGTGCTTCCGCGCCGAGGCGGAACGACGTCGCCGGCGCGATGAACAACGCTTCGCCCAGCCCGGGCAGCGGCACCAGCGCCGCCAGGGTGAGCCACGGGATGTCGGGCGCGTTCGTTCCGCGCTGATCGAGGACTTCGACGATGCGGTGCGGCCATCGCGTAGCGATCGCGGTTCCGCCGTACCGGTCCGCGTAGGGCGGTGCCGTCGCGGCCGTCTGCGACTGGTGGGTGCCGTGCAGCCCGGTCCCCTCGACCAGGCCGGGCAGTTGGCCCGGCAGGACCTCCTGCAATGCGACGAGATCCGGTTCGAGCCGCCGCAGTTCGGCATTGATCAGTGCCGTCCGTGCCGGGGCGTCACCCCGGGTGTTCCATACGTTCAACGTCACGACGCGCAGTCTCGTCGCCATCAGGTTCCTCTCCGTGTGTCCTCCCGGGCCTGTTGCCACCGGGGTGTCCGTCTCCGGACGGTTGCTGGGCCGGGGAAGCCGTGAGGACGGCTTCGTACGGCGCCGGCCCGGTGGCGCCGACCGCCGGTCGGTTCCGGTTGCCGGTCGGCCCCGGCGGGCAGGGGAATGCCGAGCCGCTGAAGAGACCTGTCCTGTCAGGGCTGCCGCCGGATCGCGGTGACGTCGAACTCCAGCACCACCTTCGGGCTGACCAGGACGGCGGTCGCGGCGTTCCAGTTCACGCCCCAGTCGTTGCGGTCGATCGTGACGCTGCCCTTGAAGCCGACCCGGAAGTCACCCTGCGGGCCGCTCCCGCCGCCGGTCAGCTCGACGTCCACGGTGACCGGTCTGGTCGTCCCGTGGAGGGTCAGGTCACCGATGACCTTGTAGTTCGTCTCGTCGACCTGCTCCACCTCGGCCGAGGTGAAGGTGATGGCCGGGTGGCTGTCCGTGTCCAGGAACATGCCGCGCAGCAGGTCGTCGCGCTGCCGGTTGCGGGTCTGGATGCTCTTCGCCTGGATCAGGAGCCGTGCGCTGGACTTCGACGGGTGGTCGCCGTCCAGGTGCGCGCCGCCCTCGAACTCGTCGAACTGCCCGCGCACCCTGGTGGCCATCGTGTGCCGGGCGACGAACCCGATGTGGGTGTGGGCGGTGTCGAGGACGTAGTCGCCGGTCAGATCGCTGAGCCTGGTGGTGGCCGACATGCTTGGTCGCTCCTGGAGGTGTGCGTGAAGAAGTGGGTGAGGTGACGCGTCCGCACCACGACGGCCGGACCCCGGGCCCCGGACCCCGGGCCTCGGACCCCGGGCCCCGGAGTCCGGGTGTCCGGCATCGTCGTTTCCGTCTGTCCGGCTCACCCTGGCCGCCCGTGCCCCGCCGTCTCCGACGGGACCGTTCAGGGGCGGCCAGGGTTGCCGGTCACCCGAACTGACCGGGCTGGTAGTCACCTGCGGGCCGCTGGGTGATGACGTTCAGGCGGTTGATGGCGTTGATGATCGCGATGATCGAGATCAAGGCGGCGAGCTGGTCCTCGTCGTAATGCTTGGCCGCGTTCGCCCAGACCTCGTCGGTGACGCCGCCGGCCGCGTCGGCGATACGGGTGCCCTGCTCCGCCAGCTCAAGGGCCGCGCGCTCGGCGTCGGTGAACACCGTGGCCTCCCGCCAGACGGCGACCAGGTTGACGCGCTGCGGGGTCTCCCCGGCGTGCACGGCGTCCTTGGTGTGCATGTCGACGCAGAAACCGCAGCCGTTGATCTGGCTGACGCGGAGCAGTACCAGTTCCCGCGTCGCGGGCGGCAGCGTCGAGCCCGCGACCGCCTTGCCCGCCGAGACGATGTGCTTCAGGGATGCGGCCGAGACCGGGTTGGCGAAGAAGTCGAAACGGGTGTTCACAGTGATCTCCTTTTCCTGCTTGGCCGTTCCGCCGCAGGGACGGAACAGTGGTGCGCGGGATCGGGTTCGTCCCACCGGTACGACGAGGCAGCACCTCGGGATGTGAGGTGACGCGCCCACCTCACATTCCGGAGGGCTGCTTCGTCGTACCGGTGACAGCAGACGCAGCCAAGGGAGCGGCGACACCATGAAGACCCAGTCCGAGCCAGGAGACGGCCCGCTCGATCCGGGCCTGGGCGCGATCATGAGCGAGCGGCGGCAGCTGATCAATCTCGCGTACCGGCTCCTCGGCTCCCTGGCCGACGCCGAGGACGTCGTACAGGAGACGTACACCCGCTGGTACGCCATGTCGCCGCAGCAGCAGAAGGCCATCGAAGCCCCCGGCGGCTGGCTGACGAAGGTCGCAAGCCGTATCTGCCTCGACCAGCTCGGCTCGGCGCGGGCCCGGCGCGAGCGCTACGTGGGCGAATGGATCCCGGAGCCGCTGCCCGACTCCACGGAGTGGGCCGGCGGGCGGCCGGGCGGCAGGACGGCCGACCCGGCCGACCACGTCACTCTCGACGAGTCGATCACCATGGCCTTCCTCATCGTGCTCGAATCGATGACCCCGGCCGAACGCGTCGCGTTCGTCCTTCACGACGTCTTCCGGTACTCCTTCGCCGAAGTGGCCGAGATCGTCGGCCGTACGCCGGCGGCATGCCGACAGCTGGCCTCATCGGCCCGCCGCCGCCTCCGCGCGTCGCGGGCTCCGGCGACTCCGGCCGCCCAGCGCGCCGACGTCGTCCGGCGCTTCAAGCAGGCATGGGACGCCAAGGACATCGACGCCCTCATCGGTCTCCTCGACCCCGGCGTCACGGCGGTCAGCGACGGTGGCGGCCTCGTCAGAGCCGCGCTCCACCCGGTCGAAGGTAGCGAGCAGGTCGCGCGCTACCTCGTCGATCTCTCCGGCAGGGCGCCCGGCCTGGCGCTCCTGGAACGTACGGTCAACGGTCAGCCCGGTCTGGTGCTTCAGCTGGACGACGTCACCGTGGCGGTGATGTCGTTCGACGTGACCGGCGACCGGATCAAAAACATCTGGGGCGTGCGCAACCCCGAGAAGCTGCGGCCCTGGACGACGGGCCGACGCCCCTGACCCCGCTCACGACCGCGTCGCGGTCCCGCACTCCTCGTCCGCGGCCTCGCGCATCCGCTCGGCCATCGAGGTACTGCGGTCGTACGGGTCGACCCCGGGGCCGTCGCCCGGCTCCGCGGCCGGCTGTTCGGCGGCGAACTTCGGGGTGAAGTAGCCGGTGACCGTGTCGCAGCCGCCGTTGGTCGTGTCGGCCTTGTACGAGACGAAGGAGAAGGTTCCCGGCTTGGTGATCACCTTCGCGGGGTCGTCCCAGTCCAGCACCAGCTCGCGCCGCACGACCGTGCGCGCGACCTCGTCGCTGTCCGCCGCCGCCCGCGTGACCGGGTACACGTACGTGACGTCCGCGGTCACCCGGAGGGCACCCTGCTCGCCCTCCCGGTACGTGATCCGGCCCCGGGTCTTGACCACGTCCCCGACGAGGCGCACGTGCGCCTCGTCGAACCGGCTGAAGAGCATCAGCGGGTCGTTCTCCCTGCTCGGCTTCCGGAACGCGGTCGCGAGGAAGTCCTGGACGTCCTGCTGGTGCGGGTTGATCAGCGCGATCGCCCGTTCGGGGCGATCGCCCCGCAGTACGCCCGGATCCAGATGGGACGCGGCGAGGAAGTCCCGGGTGCGGCCGAGAGCCCGCTCGACCTGCGCCGTGCTCATCCACCCGGTCGCCCTGGCCGCGGGCACCGTGATCCCGGCCGTGCCGCTCGCCCAGCGCGCCGCGGGCGATCCTCTGAACGGTTCGTCCAGCGTGGGCCGCTGGGCCGCCTCCGTGGGGGGCGGCTGGTCCGGGCGCTCCGACTCCGTGGCGAGCGGCCCGCCGGTCCCGCCGCCGGCGCCGAACCATCCGGTCACCCGCCCCGGGATCAGCGCCACGGCCAGCAGGGCGAGTGCGGCCAGCAGCGCGACCACGTACCAGCCCTTCAGCCGCCTCGGCCGGGCCGGCGTGTACGTGCGCCACGGCTCCGCCCGCGCGGGCTCCTCGCGCAGCCGCCGCGCCACGGCCCGCGCCCGCGCCGAGGGCTCTTCGGGCGCGTCCGGCACGCCGTCCGCCGACTCCCGGAGGAACCGCTCCCACTCCTCGTCGGACACGGACGAACCGCCCTGGTCCCCACCCGCGTTCACGCTGAACTCCTCGCGTCGCCCATTGCTCGGCACCCCCCGGGCCGTCGTCCACCGCATAATCGCACAGCAGTTCCCGGGCCGGCCGCCCGGCGCTTTTGACGTCAGCAGCAGCGGTCGTTCGCCCTTGACCCGCCCTCGATTCGCCATTGGTTCGCCGTCGAGGAGAAGGCGGGCGCCGCCTGTGGCGGGTCAGTGCAGTACGGGGCGCACGAGCACTGTGGCGATCGGCTCGCCGGTGGTTTCCGCGTACGCCAGCCGCTCCTTGACCTCGCGCAGCGTGCGCGGCCGGTAACCGGGGCCACCGCAACAGCTCTTGTGGAAGCGGATGCCGGCGTTCAGGAGCACGGAGAGGACCCGCCACCCCTCGCTGTCCCGCCTCGGAGGCGGGGCGAAGGCGGAGCCCGCGTGGATCAGCGGCCCGGCGCAGCGGGAACAGCGGCGCTCGTGAGCGTTGGACGCCGTCGGGTAAGCCTGCTTGTACGAAGCCCGGCAGGGCAGGCAGACGTAAGAGGTTCTCGCGTGGCCGAACATGCGGTCAGCCTAGATCCGGCACCGGCCGGGTTCCACGGCTTCAGGCAGCCTCTCCACCGGCCTCGTGTGCTCAGCCTGCGGTCCGGCGGCCGGCTGTATGCGCTTCGAGCAGCCGGACGGCCATCTCATGGTGGGACTGGAACGCAAGGTGGCAGGGCGTGAGGCCGTCCCTTGAGGGCTGCTCGGGGTCCGCCCCGTATGCCGGCAGGACAGCAGTGGCCGCGGCGTCGGATACGAGGCGTGGTCCGAGTTCGGCAGGGCGACGAGCGGCGCGCGGGCAAACGGCCGGCAGAGTGCTCCCGCGGCGTTCCGGCGGGCCGTGCGGTGGGCTTCGCACGGCCCGCCGGGAGGCGCCGGCGGGCCTGGGAACGCGGCTGCGGCCCCCGCGAGGTGCGGGGGCCGCAGTCGATCGGCGGTTCGGGGACGGCTAGTTGGTGAAGGTGAAGTACTTCCAGGCCGCGTGCGCCGTGCTGTTGACGTTGTCGCCGGAGGAGCCGTTGACGTACGACGAGCGCATCCGGGCGCGGATGCCGGACTGGCCCGGCGCCTCCAGCCTGACGGCGGACTTGCCGTCGGTGCCCAGGCCGAAGTACTCGGACGTGGAGGCGTACCAGGCGCCCTGGTGGTAGATCTCCAGCTCGAACCGCTGCTTGCGGCCCGCGTAGTAGTTCATGGCCGTGGTGAACACCGGGTCGGTGTTCTTGCGGAAGTAGTGGTACGTCGTGGAGCCGATCTTGCCCGTCCTGTAGTGCTTGGAGACGCTCACGGACACCTTCGCCCTGGCGTACGCGGTGGACTTCACGGTCTTGGGGGCGTAGCGGGCGTCGCCCGCGAAGACGGCGGTGACGACGGTGTCGCGCGTCATGTCCACGGTCGCCGACAGGTTGCCCTGCGAGTTGACCTGGGCCTTCTTCAGCAGCTTGTTCGGCCTGTCGGAGCCGTAGGGGTTGGCGTAGATCTCGACGACGCGGTTCTTGTACGTCGTGCCGAGGTGCGCCGTGAAGGACACGTCGGTGCCGTAGGTGTAGACGTTGCCGTTGCGGTTCAGGGCCAGCGAGGCCGCCTTGCGCGAGACCTGCACCGTGCCGGAGCCGGAGGCGGGGGCGTGCGTGGCGTCGCCCGCGTACGCCACCTTGTAGGTGACCTTGCCGCCGGCGGGCGGTGTGTCCGTGAGGGAGAAGGTGCCGTCGGCCTTCGTCCTGGCGGCGGGCAGGGCCTTGCCGCTCGGGGACTCGGCGTCCGTACGGGTCACCTTGAGGGCCGTGCCCGCCGGGAGCGCCGTCTTCGAGGTCAGCTTCCCGGTGACGGTGAGCTTCTGGGCGCGCTCGGCACGGGCGGGAGCCGACACCTTCAGAGCGGGAAGCTCCTTGGCGGGGTCGGTCAGGACGCGCAGGGTGAACGTGCCGTAGGTGTTCTCCGACACCGCGAACACCCGGCTGCGGTCGGGCGCCCAGGCCAGCGCGCCGGGGACCAGGAGGTCGCCGCCGCTGCTGTTGCCGGTGTTGGGGAACTCGTACTGCCGCGTCGGCTTCGGGTCGCCCGCCCGGTGGATGTGGACGTCGGGGGCGTACGAGGAGGAGGTGCCGCCCGCGACGGTGCCGTCGGGAGCGATGGCGATCGCGTTCGGGTACGCCTCGGTCGGGTAGCTCGCCACCTCCTCCAGGCTGGTGGTGGAGTAGGCGGGGAAGCCGTACCCGTACCCGCTGCCGTCCCAGGAGGTGAGGACCTGCGTGCCGTCGGGCGTCAGGTCGAGCTGCTTGACGCCGGTGTCCATGCTGCCCCGGACCCGCAGCACCGCCCCCTCGGCGGAGACGTCGTACACGGCGAGCCGGCCACCGGCCCCCGCCACCAGGACGCCCGGCACGGCCGGGTCGGCGCCGAGCAGCGGTGCGGCGCCGGAGAATTCGGCGCCCGCGTTCTGGTCGAGCTTCACGAGGGGCTCGGCGCCGGAGACGTCGAGCGACCCGATGCCCGACCCGTAGCCGAACCACAGGCGGCCGTCCACGGTCTCCAGGGCGGCCGGGGCGTCGGCGCCGGTCAGGTCGTAGCTCGCCGTCTGCGTGTACGTCCCCGTCTCCACCGAGACGATCCGGTCGGTGTCCTTGACGGCCGCGTACACCTGGCCGGAGTCGGCGGACAGTGCGAGGCCGGTCACACCGGGCAGGCCGGTGAGGGTCGCCTTGACGGTGCCCGCGTAGTCGGTGACGACGATCTTCCCGTCGGCCGGGTCGGAGACGTAGACCCGCTGGTGGGCCCCGTCCACGACGAGGTCGCCGACCGACTTCACCGACAGGGTCTTCGCGGAGTCGGCCGCTGCCGGACCCGCTGTGCCCGCGACGAGCGCCGCGGAGCTGAAGAGGACCGCGAGCGCCGTCGCGGTCGAAATGCTGCGCCTGCGCACAGTGATGTGAACCCCCACAGAAGGAACCCGGCGATCACCGGGTGAACAGGAGAAGGCCGCGCGGTCCCCCTCGCGCCGACGACGGGCGCGTGGAGCGCTGCCGAGAGGGGTCAGCGTATGACATGCCAGTGACAGGCGGGGCCCGGATTTCTTCTGTGCTCCGCGTGATCCCTTCGGCCGCGCGCCGGGCGGGCGCCCGTCCTTCCGCCCGGCGCGCTCCGTCCGTGCGAGCTTGCCGCTGATCCCCGTACAACCCTTGGGCCCCTCCGGCAGTCCTCTGTGCACCGAGCGACACGTGTCGGCAGGGGCGAGCCCCTGGTACGCGGTCGATTCGGCTCACCGACTTCGGATGCCCGACCGGTATCCGGCATGCCACAGGAGAAGCCCCGCGTGCAGCAACACCTTCGTACCGTCCTCGCCACCGCCGCCGCGGCCGCCCTCACCGGCGGCCTGCTCGTCGCCGGAGCGGGCAGCGCCGCCGCCGCGCCCTCCGGGCTGCAGGGCGACTTCAACGGCGACGGCTACCGCGACCTCGCGATAGCCGCGCCCACCGCCACGGTCGGCGGCAAGCGGGCGGCAGGCTACGTCGCCGTCGTCTACGGCACCAGGACGGGCCTCGACAAGTCCAGGCGCACTCTCATCAGCCAGGCCACCAGCGGCATTCCGGGAGTCCCGGAGACACAGGACTACTTCGGCGACCGCCTCACCGCCGGGGACCTCGACGGCGACGGCTACACCGACCTGGTGGTCGGCGTGCACGCCGAGCGCATCGGGAGTACCGACTCGTCCGGTGTCCTCACCGTCGTCTGGGGCGGCGCCGGCGGCCTCACGTCCGCCACCGACATCTCGTCACCGCTGCCCGAGTACCGGAACGAGCTCGGCTGGGACGTCGCCACCGGTGACTTCGACGGGGACGGCCACACCGACCTGGCCGCCGCCAACGCCGCCGCGCCCGAGCTGAACATCTTCAAGGGGCCGGTCTCCCGGACCGGCAAGGCCGCTTCCCGCGTCGGCATCGACACGACGAACGGGACCGGCATCAACGCGGACAGGATCTTCGCGGGCAACGTCAACGGCGACGGCGCGACCGACCTCCTGGTCATGGGCCAGCAGGAGAGCGGCGGCGCGTACGCCACCCGCAGCGTCCTCTACAAGGGCGGGGCCACCGGCCTCAAGGCGTCGGGCAAGGTCGCGGGCGGCTACGCGGCGGCCATCGCCGACGTCAACAAGGACGGTTACGGCGACATCGTCACCGGCAACTTCATGGAGAAGTCCGCCGACGAGCCGAACGGCGGCCCCGGTGGCGCGGTCACCGTGACGTACGGCAGCTCCGCCGGCCTGTCCACCCGCACCCCGGTCCGCATCACCCAGGACACCTCCGGCGTCCCGGGAGCCGCCGAGAAGGGCGACCGCTTCGGCTGGAGCCTGTCCGCGGGCGACACCAACGGCGACGGCTACGCCGATGTCGTGGTCGGCGCGGAGAGCGAGGCCCTCGGGAGCAAGACGGCGGCCGGTGCCGTCACCGTGCTGCGGGGTTCCGCCACGGGGCTGACCGGCACCGGGGCCAAGAGCTTCTCGCAGGACACCGCGGGGGTGCCCGGAACCGCCGAGGCCCGCGACCACTTCGGCAGCTCCGTGCATCTCACCGACAGCAACGCGGACGGGCGGGCGGAGCTGATCGCCGGCGCCCCCGCCGAGAACAGCGGGGCGGGTTCGGTCTGGCTCCTCAAGTCCGGCACGAGCGGTGTCACCGCCACCGGTTCGACGTCGTTCGGAGCCGCCTCGGTCGGCGGGCCCTCCGGGCTGTCGTACTTCGGTGACGTCCTCGCCAACTGACGTCCCCCGGCCGCCGCCGCGCAGCGGCGGCGGCCGGCCGGCCGGGCTCAGCCCTCGTCCGGCTCGCCCCCCACGTCCACCGGGCCGCCGTCGTCCCGGCTCCAGGGCTGCAGTTCCACCTGGATGCGGTGGGTCGTGTCGTTGGCCTTCGTCCTGCCCGCCTCCGCCGTGACCACTCCGATGCGCAGGCCGCCCTTGCCGCCGGTCTCCCGGCGGACCTGGACCTCGAACTCCAGGTTCACCCTTTCCACCCGGAAGCGCATGCCGCTCGCTCTTCCCCGGCGCTGGGCCACCTCGAGTTCTTCCCGTACCCGGCTGATCACGTCGGCCAGTTCCACGCCCTGTGTCGCGTCTTCCGCGTTCACCTTGCCCACATCCCCCCACTGACGCCGAGGCCCCATTGTCACCTGTCGCGACTATGGTGGTACAGCATGGGGGCGCTGATCAGTGAGACCAACTTCTCTACCGATCAAGAGACTTGGCGTGTACGGCTGCGCACCGACGACCCGCGCGGCCGAGTGCTCGGGGCCGGGGTGCTGCTGCGGGACGGGCTCGTTCTGACCTGCGCCCATGTCATCCAGACCGCCGGAACCGACGGGCACAAGCCGTCCGTGGTCGTCGAGTTCCCGGGTTCCGGCGGCGCCGGCTCCGACGGCCTGCGCGCCACCGTCGTTCCCGGCCACTGGGTCCCCCGCGCCGACGACCACACCGGCGATCTCGCCCTCCTCCAGCTCGCCGGGCCGCCCCCCGTCGCCTCGTACGCCACCCTCCACCGGCTGCCCACCCTCTGGAACCACCGCGTCCACTTCGCCGGTTACCCCTCCCGTCTCACGGGCGGCAAGTGGGCCGAGGCACTCATCAAGGGACCGGGAGGGCCCGGTGACGAGTGGGTGCAGATCGATCCGGTCACCGAGGCCGACACCATCCTCCGGCGCTTCAGCGGCGCCGGAGTGGTCGACAACCGCACCGGTCACGTCATCGGGATCGTCGTCAGCAAGCTCGAATCGGAGCGCGAGGGCGCACACCACAGGCACGGCTACATGATCCCGACCGGCACGATCGTCAAGCACCTCAAACGGGTGCGCGAGGCCGAGCCCGAGCGCTACATCGGCGGCCGGCGGCCGGTCCCCGACCCCCTCATCGCCGATCCCGCCGACCCCGCCGCCGCCCCCCTCGCCCCCGACCGCGGATTCGCGCGCTGGCTCACCCGCTGGCTGGCGGGCGAGGACGACATGGCCGACGTGGAGATCACGTTCGTACGGCACGAGGACGCGGAGGCCGACCTCGCCCTGCGCACCACCCTCACCCTCGCCGACCGCGAACGCTCTCCCCGCACCTCCTCCGCGACGTACGGCCGCGACGACACCGGCCCGGCCCCGCGCGCCGGCAGCATCGACCTGGCCCTCGTCGTCAGCGACAAGACCCCCGCGCAGGTCGCCGAGGAGATCGCCGAGGGCATGGGCCTCGACGGCCCCGGCCCCCTCCCCCCGTCCGCCCGCGTCGCGGCCGACGCCCTGCCGCTGACCACCGTGGTCCGCGGCGTGGACGAGGCCGCCCGGCCGGTGGAGACCGTGGAGCTGCTGCACACGCTGGTACGGCGCGGCGGACGGCTGCTGCTCGTCTTCCGGCAGCTCGACTCGCCCGCCCTGCGCCGTACGCACGAACTCCTCCTCGATCCGGCGTGCCCCCGGCGCTGGCTGGAGCGCATCGGCCGCCGGATCGACGTGCTCGCCCGTACGGAGGAGGACGCCCGGGACCTGCGCCGGCGCGCGGCGAGCTGCGTCAGTCCGCTGCCGCGACTCCCCCGGTACGCCCCGGACCTGGAGCTCAAGGCGGCCCGCCTCGAAGCCGACCCCCGGCAGGGCACCACCGGCTTCCTCGTCAAGCTGTCGTACGTCGAGAGGACCGCGGAAACCGCCCTGCTGGAGGCGGAGGCCGTCCACCGGCTGCTGACCCGGCAGCTCGCCCGCCACCAGGAGCTGCGGGGCCTTCTCGACGGGTACCAGGCGCGCCTCGCCGCCCACGGCATCACCGAGGCCGCGGCCTCGCTGCACCAGGACGCGCAGCGGCTGCTGACCGGCGGGCCGTGCGAGCCGGCGGTGGCGGAGGCGGCGGTCGACCGGTTCGTACGGGAGGCCCGCACGGCGCTCGAAGCGCGCCCGGGGGCGGGGACCGGGGCCGGGCCGGAGACCGGGCCGGAGGAGCAGCCGTGAGGGCGTGTCCGCACCCCGAGTGCACCGGGCAGGTCACGGAAACCGGCTTCTGCGACATCACCGGCCTGCCCGTCGAAGCCGAGGACGGCGGGAGCGCGGGCGGTGCGGGCGCGGGCGGACGGGGAACGGGCGGGCGGGGCGCGGGCGGCAGCGGCGCGGGCACCGGGCCCGGCGGTTCCGGGGGCCCGGCGGGGGCCCAGCGTCCGGTGCCCGCCGAGCAGTTCGTGCTCTCCCGCGCCGGTGACGGCCTCATGGACCTCCCCCGCGTCGAGGTCCCCGATCCCGCCCTCCTCGTCGAGCCCGCCGAGGACCGGTCCTCCTCCCGCGTCATGCGGTGCGGCAACCCCGACTGCATGGAGCTCATCGGCTTCGCGGCCTCCGAGGGGCGCTGCGCCTGCGGTACGCCGTACGCGCTCCAGCCCCAGCTGTCCGGCGACGACGTACTCGCCGACCAGTACCGGGTCGTCGGGCCCATCGCCCACGGCGGCCTCGGCTGGGTGTACCTCGCCGAGGACGTCCAGCTCTACAACCGGCCGGTCGCCCTCAAGGGCCTGCGCAACCCGCACAGTTCACTGGCGCGCGAGGTCGCGCTGCGCGAGCGCCGGCACCTGACCGACCTCAACCACAAGGACATCATCCGCGTCATCAACTACGCGACGCACCGCCCCACCGGCACCGACTACATCGTGATGGAGTTCGCGGGCGGGATGGCGCTGCACCAGATCGCCGAACGCATCAGACGCGACAAGGAGCCCTTCGCCGGCTCGCGCGTGCACGAGTTCATCGTCAGTTACGGGATCCGGATCCTCGACGCGCTCGGCTACCTGCACACGCACGAGGGCAAGGTGTACGGCGACATGAAGCCGGACAACGTCATGCACTGCGGCGACGGCATAAAGATCATCGACGTGGGGGGCGTGCGGGAGTTCGACGCCCCGGGACCGTACACCGACCTCTACAAGGCGCCCGAGGTCGAGCAGGACGGCAGGGCACGCCCCCAGTCCGACCTCTACAGCGTCGGCAGGACCCTGCGCGAACTCACCGACTCCGCCCGTCACCCCGCCCCCGGGCTCGGCGCCGAGTCCCTGCGCCGCGCGCTCGCCCGCGCCACCGACGAGGAGCCGCGCAGACGGTTCGCCACGGCCGCCGAGATGTCGCTCCAGCTGCGCGGCGTCATCCGCGAGCTGCGGTCGCTGCGGCTGCGCAAGGAGACCTTCGAGCCCTCCCTCCTCTTCGAACCGGCGTCGGCCGCGCTCGACGGCGGCCTCGGCGAGGCCCCCGTCCTCGACCGCTGGGCGTACGGCACCCAGCGCCTCCCGCTGAACGCCGCGCGGCCGTCCCCCGACGAGGTCGCGGCGGGCCTGCCCGTGCCCAGGACCGACCCCGACGACCTCCACGCGGCGTCGCTCGCCCGCATCTCGTACGACGCGCCGGGGCTGCTGCAACTGCTCGCGGGCTGGAAGCCGTCCGTGGAACTGCACCTGCTGCGCTGCCGCCTGCACCTCGGTCTCGCCCGCCGCACCCGGCAGCGCGCCCACCACGACGCGGCGCGCGCCGAACTCGGCCTGGCCGGCGGCCTCGTCGGCGCCATGGCACCGCACGACTGGCGCCTGCACTGGCACGCCGGGCTGCTGCACCTGGGCGACGACCGGATCGACGAGGCCCGCGAGGAGTTCGACCACGTCTACGACTCGCTCCCCGGCGAGTACGCCCCCAAGCTCGCCCTCGGCTACTGCTACGAACGGCTCGGCCTGCCGGACCGCGCCAGGGCCTACTACGAGGCGGTGTGGCTGCGCAACCACTCCCTGGGCAGCGCGGCCTTCGGGCTCGCCCGGATCCACCTCGCCGCGGAGAAGCGGGAGGAGGCCCTGGAGATCCTGGAGCGCGTGCCCAAGGACTCCCGTCACCGGACGGCCGCGCGGACCGCGGTCGTACGGATCCTGGCGGGGCGGCGGTTCCCGGACGGCGCGCCGCCGCCCCTGGAGTCCCTCGTCACCGCGCTCGCCCGGGTCACGCAGCTGCGGGAGGAGGAGGGGCTGACGGACCGGCACGCGGTGCTGCGGCTGGAGACGCACATCCGGGAGGTCGTCCTCGACTGGGTCTGCGGCGCGCCCGGCGGCGAGGGCGGCAGGGCGGAGCGGCTGGCGGAACTCCGCGAGCGCGTGCAGGACGGGGAACTCACCGAGAACAGGCTGCGCAGGCGCCTGGAGGAGGCGTACCGGGGCCTCTCCCAGCAGGCGGGCGACGTGCGGGCGCACGCGCTCCTCGACCTGGCCAACGGGATACGGCCGCTGCGCTGGACATACAAGGAGCACGCATGGCTCAGGACGGCACAGAAGGTGCGGGAGATCCGAGAGGTACGGGAGGCGTGGCAGGTGTCCCAGGCCCGGAAGACGCAGGAGCAGCGGGGGCAGCGGGACCCGCAGGAGCCGTCTCCCTCGAAGTGAGCCAGCAGCCCTGCGTCTCGGTGGAACGCGGAGCCGAGGGCGGGACGCGCATGTGCGCCGTGGTGACCGTGACGGTGGCCCCGGGGGACGGCGCGGGCGACGGTTCCGCGGCGAAAGCGGCCGCCCCCGTCCCCTCCCCCGCCAGGGCCGAGGTCCTGCTCCTCGACTGCTCCGCGTCCATGGGTTATCCGCGCGAGAAGCTCTGGGCCGCCCAGGACGCGGCGGCGGAGGCGGTACGCGCGCTGCCCGACGGCACGTACTTCGCGATCGTCGCCGGACGCCACACCGCGGAGCCGGTCTACCCCACGAGGACCGGCGCCTCCCCGGGTCTCGTACGCGCCGACGCCACCACCCGCGAGGAGGCGCAGGAGGCCATGGGCCGCCTCGCGCCGAGCGGCGGTACGGCCATCGGCAGCTGGCTCGCCCTCGCCCGCGAACTGTTCGGGCGGCTCCCCGGCTCCGCCGTCCGGCACGCGCTGCTGCTCAGTGACGGCCGCAACGAACACGAACAGCACGACGCCCTCGCCGCCGAACTCGCCGCCTGCTCGCCCCTGTTCACCTGTGACGCCCTCGGCATCGGCGAGGACTGGGACCCCGACGAGCTCCAGCTGGTCGCCGGCAGCCTCAACGGCAGGGCCGACGCCGTACGCGATCTCGACGCGCTGCCCGGCGAGTTCCGTGCCCTGGCCGTCGAGTCGGCGGCCCGCCGGGTCACCGGCCTGCGCCTGCGTCTCGCCCACCGCCCCGGCAGCGCCCCGCTGACCGTCCAGCAGGTCCATCCCACCCGCCGCGACCTGCTGCCGGACCGCGTGACGGCCGGGGACCGGTGCCTGGAGTTCCCCCTGCCGCCGTGGGGCGAGGAGACCCGCGAGTACCTGGTGTGCGTCGCCGCCTCCCGTACGCCGCAGGAGCCCGTCGACCGGGAGCTGTGGCTGGCCGACCTGAAGGTGGTGCGGGATCCGCGGGCCGAGGGCCCGTCGCCGCAGCTGCCGCCCGCGCGGCCCCTGCTGGTCCGCTGGACGCACCACCGCGACCTCTACAGCAGGTACGACCCCAAGGTGGCGCACTACGCCCACCACGACGCCCTCGTCCGCGGCCTCGAAGAGGGCCGCGCCGCCCAGCGCGCCGGTGACGCGGCGCGGGCGCGCGCCGCCTGGGGCGAGGCGGTGCGCCGCGCCCACGCCATGGGCAACGAGCCCATGCTGCAACGCCTCGGCGATGTCGTACGGATCATCGACGCGGCGGCCGGCGAGGTGGAGATCCGCCCCGACATCCGCCCCCTCGACATCAACTCGGCGATGGTGCTGCGCTCCCACAGCACGATGCTGCCGCCGCAGCGAAAGCCGCGGGGCACGTCGCCGGACACGCCGCGGGACCCCGCGTGAGGGGCCTCGCGCGCCGGTTCTGGCGCTCGGCCACCGGGGCCGACGGCGTCACCACCGTCGGCTACCTGCACCGCCAGCTCCTGTGGCTGCTCACGCTGACCGCCGTCGGCGGCGCGACGCTCTTCGGCGCGTACGACGAGGTCCACAGCGACTCCGCGGCGATCCGGGACCGCACCGGGCCCGCCGTCGTCGAACTCGCCAGGGCCCACACCTCCCTCCGGCAGGCCGACGCCACGGCGCGCGACCACCTGCGCCACCGGGCCCGCGACCACAGGTGGCCGGACATCCTGGCGCGCGGCGAGGAGTACCGGACCCAGCTCGCCGAGGCCAGGAGCAGCCTCGCCCGGGCCGCCGCGACGGGCGCCCTGAACCGCGAGGACCAGCAGACCCTGCGCATCGCGTCCGGGCTCGTCGACAGCTACGCCCTGCGCATCGACGGGGCGTGGACCCAGTCGGACAAGGCGCACCTGAGCCTCGCCAATCTCTCGTACGCGCAGACGATGATGCACGCCCGCACGTCGGGGATCCTCGCCCGGATCTCCGCCCTCCAGGACCGGCAGAGCGCCGCGCTGGACCGCCGGCAGGACTGGGGCGCCGCGCCGCTGCTGGCCTGGCCGGTGGCGGTCGCGGCCTGCCTGCTGCTCGGCGTACGGCTGGTCGGCACGCAGGTGTTCCTGCGCCGGCGCTTCCGGCTGCGGCTGAGCGTCCCGCTGGCGGCGGTGACGGTGCTGCTGACCGCCGTTCCCGTGCTGGCGTTCGGGACGTGGCAGGCGCACCGGAGCCAGACGCTGGCGCAGGACGCGGCCGGGCTGCTGACGCCGGACGGCACCCCCGCTCAGCAGGCGGCGGCCGTCGCCGCCGCCGAGTCCGGCATGGAGAAGGCGGCACGGGAGGGGAACGCCGACGCCTGGGCCCCGGGCGCGGGCTTCGTCCCGCTCGCGGCCGTACTGCTGGCGGGGGTCGTCGTGGGGACGCTCCAGCCGCTCCTCGTCGAGTACGCCGTCCCCCGGCGCCCCGCAGGAGGTCACCGGTGAACCGCTCCCGCCGCCCCCGCCGCCGGACGGGCCTGCGGCTGCTGCTGGCCTCCTGCCTCCTCGCCGGGCTCGCGCTGTCCTCCGCCGCGTGCGCCGAGGAGCCCCGCCCCGCCGTGAGCGTCCTCGGCCCCTGGACCGGCGACGAGGAGGAGAGCTTCGAGGCGGTGCTCGACCGGTTCAGGAAGAAGTACGGGATCGAGGTCGACTACCAGGGCACGACGTCGCTGCGCGAGACGCTCCTCGCCCAGGTGCAGGCCGGATCGCCGCCCGACATCGCCGTGCTGAACAGCCTCGGCGAGCTCACCGAGTACGCGCACGACGGCGAACTGGTGCCGCTCCCCGACGAGGTGCGCGAGCGTTCCCCGCAGCCGTGGGCTCCCGAACTCACCGTCGGCCACCGCAAGAACACGTACTGGACCCCGGTGAAGGTCGACCTCAAGAGCGTCGTCTGGCACTACCCGGGCCGCTCGGCCCGGCGGGGCGACTGGTGCCTCGGCATGGGTTCCGGCGCGACCTCGGGGTGGCCGGGCAGCGACTGGATCGAGGACATCCTGCTCCAGCGGTCGGGCCCGGCGGTGTACGAGCAGTGGGCGACCGGCGAGCTGCCGTGGCGCAGCCCGGAGGTCCGCGGGGCGTGGAAGACCTGGGGCCGGCTCATCGCCCCCGGCGGCAGCGGCGCGCAGGCCGCCGCCGCCCTCGCCAACGACTTCCAGGGCAACGACGGCAAGGGCCTGCTCACGGCGGACGGCCGGGGCTGCGCCCGCGAACACCAGGGCAGTTTCATCCGGCGGCTGTACGGCAAGGACGTCGCGTTCGTCCCCACCACCGAGGCCGTCCCGGAGCTCGCCAACGACCGCAACGCGTACGAGGTGGCCGGTGACATGGCCGCCCTGTTCCGCGACACCGAGGGCTCGCGGTCGCTGATCACCTTCCTCACCGGGGACGCGGCACGGGCCACCTGGGCGCGTGCGGTGCCCGAGCGCAACCGGCCGTTCTTCCCGGTCTCCGCCGGCGCGTACGGCGACGCCTGGGCGAACCGGGCCGTCGACGAGACCCTGACGGGCGCGAAGCGGCTGTGCACGGACGCCTCGGACGTCATGCCGCCGGAGCTGCGGGGAGCCTTCCACCGCGCCGTACTGGAATTCCTCGCGGCACCGGCGGACCACGGCCTGCTGGAGGGCCTGCTGGAACAGCTCGACGACGAGACGGAGCGCCACCACGCCCAGAACACCCCGTGGGTCCCGTCGGTGTGCGCGGCACCGGTGGGGGGCGGCTCCTGACCCCGGACCGGGGAGGGCCCGGGGAAGCCCGGGAAGGGCCCGGCGGAGGGGGCCGGCGGGAGGCGGGCCCGCCGCGGGCGTGGTCCTATCGCCAGGCCGCCACCGTGCCGCGCACCGCCGCCACCGCCCGGTCCGCCTTCGCCGCGTCGGACCGTACCGAGCGGGCGAACTCCACGTGCAGGAACGGCACGTCCAGTTCGCCCGCCCTGCGCCCCTGCATGTTCGTCCGGCCCTCCAGCACACAGGTGCGCGCCCAGGCCCGGCACACCTCGAAGTCCCGGTCTCCCAGCGCCCGCGCCAGGCGGCGTCCGGTCTCGTGGTCCTCCTGGTCCGTGCCCCTGCCCGTGGAGACGATCACGTCGTAGTCCGGTTCCGTGCTGTTCGCGAAACCGTGCAGCTGGACGCCCGGCAGGCGGCGCTCCGCGAGTTCGGAGCAGACCGCGTGGAAGACCGTGTCCCGCCGGTGCGCGACATCCGCCGCGTCGCCCCGGCCCGCGTCCCGGTGCGCACCCGCGACCACGAGCACGCCGCCGGGCTGCCCGGTCAGCACGGCCGCCCCGAGCCGCTCGGTGCCCAGGTCCGCCACGGGGTGCGGAACCTGCACCGACCAGCGGGCCGGGGCGCCGAGGCCGACGTACACGCGGCCCCAGCCCCGGTTCGCCTCCCCCGCCGCGTCCGCGACCTCGGCGTACCGCCGCCCGGTGGCCCTGTCGGTGAGCGTACGGACTGCGAAATCGACCTCGGCGAGCTTGCGGTCCGCCTCCGCGTGCCGCCCGTCGACGAGGAGGCCGACGCCCTCGGCCACGGTGCGCCGCTCCACCCGGTTCGGCGGGCGGTAGCCGGAGTCCGCGACGACGTCCGAGGCGAAGGTGCCGATCCGGCGCTCCAGGTCGATCCCGGTCCGCGGCGATCGGGGGGAGTCCCTCTCGACGGCGCCGGAATTGCCCTTTTGCGAGGAAGTATTCATGGTGACAACCGTCACAGCCGCGGCTGCGACCAGCAGAGTTACCAGAATCGTTAGCTTCATGGTCGGGATCCGTGTCATAGGGCGGCGAAAATACCATCGTGATGAGACATCCCCACTTGCCCGGCATAACCCGCGCTGTCGCTCTTGGCCTCCTGGCGGCGACAGCGGCGG
This sequence comes from Streptomyces altiplanensis, assembly GCF_053591575.1. Lineage (NCBI taxonomy): Bacteria > Bacillati > Actinomycetota > Actinomycetes > Kitasatosporales > Streptomycetaceae > Streptomyces > Streptomyces altiplanensis. The sequence goes on from NZ_JBSFUB010000003.1 coordinate 40,940, forward strand.
GGTGCGGCCTCCTGGACACGGACGACGCCGCCGGGCCGGCGGGCCCGCCCGCGTTCACCGTCGCCGCGGCGGGTGACATCCTCATCCACCCGCAGCTGACGGACCAGGCCCGCAAGGACGCCAAGGAAGCGGGCGGCAAGGGCAGTATCGACTTCGACCCGATCATGGCCGGGATCAAGCCCGTCATCAGCAAGGCCGACCTGGGCATCTGTCACTTCGAACCCGTCGTGAGCAAGCCGGACGGGCCGTTCCAGAGCTATCCGGACTTCCTCGTACCGCCGCAGATCACCACCGCGGTCAAGAACGCGGGCTACGACACCTGCTCGACCGCGTCGAACCACACGCTCGACCACGGCCCCGCCGGCGTGAAGCGCACGCTGGACGCTCTCGACGCGGCCGGCCTCAAGCACACCGGGTCCGCGCGCAACCGCGAGGAGGGCGAGAAGCCCCTCGTCCTCGACGTGAAGGGCGTCAAGGTCGCGCAGCTGTCGTACGCGTTCGGCTTCAACGGCCGTGAAGTGCCCGCGGACAAACCGTGGATCGTCAACCAGAACTCGTTCAAGGAGATCGCGGCTGCGGAGAAGGCGGCCCGCGAGGCCGGCGCCGAGGTGGTGATCCTCAGCATCCACTGGGGCCGTGAGCACCACCCGGACCCGAGCGCCCCGCAGCTGAAGCTGGCCCGCAGGCTCGCCCGGGAGACGGGCATCAACCTCGTCATCGGCCACCACGCGCATGTGGTGCAGCCGATGGAGAAGGTCGACGGCACCTGGGTCGCGTACGGCCTCGGCAATCAGCTCGCGCGCCACGACGTGCCCAGCGGCCTCACCGAGGAAGGCGCCATCGGCTGGTTCGAGTTCCGCAAGAAGGACGGTGACTGGGACGTGCAGGCGCGCTACGTGCCGACGTTCGTGACCATCCCGCCGGACCCCGACGAGTCGGCCGGAGCCGGCACGGAGGCGGCCGAGGGCGCCGGTGAGGTCCCCGGCGTGAAGGACCACCGCCTGGTCGACGTCGCCCAGGCGCTGCGCGACGGCAAGGACCTGTCGGACGAGGAACGGGCCCGCTACCGGCTCGCGTTCGAGCGCACCCAGGGCACCATGCTCAACCGGGGCGCCTCCAAGGACGGCCTGAGAGCACTCCAGGAACTGCCCGGCTGACGAAACGCAGACGTAACGCGCATCACACTGGGCGGATTTCGTACAACCTCCGCATGGCCTCATGGGTCATGACGCTTCGGCTGGGACTGTACGGCGTCACGCCTGACCCACGTGTCGCGCCCAGCACACCCAGCTCTCCCCTGTACCCGCTGTTGCCCAGAATCTGAAGGTGAACACTCATGGCCGCTTCGCCCGCGACGCGGCGGCGCAAGGTCCGTCGCCGGGCCGACATGTCGCTCCTGGGAGGCATACGCCCGCCCATCGCGGCCCTCTCGGCCCTGCTGCTCACCTTGGCGGGCATCACCGCCCTGGGACTCGGCAACACCGACCAGGACCGCGTGCCCAAGGCCGTACTGACGTCCCAGAAGCACTTCGCCGAGGACGGCGCCGTCGCGCTGCGCGCCTCGATCGACGAGAGCGTCACGGACCTCAACCGGACCGCCGGGCTCTTCAGCGCCTCGGAGCCGGTATCGCCCGACGCCGTACTCGACAAGATCGGCAACGTCTACCAGAAGTGGACGGGCACGGCCGTACTGGAGATCAAGTCCGGCAAGCTGCTCGCCGCCCGCGGTGAGAACGTGCCGGTCACCGCGATCGACACGTCCAAGCTCCGCGAGAAGGACGGGCTCAGCCCCCGCATGATCCGGCTGCGCAACGGCGAGACGCGGCTGCTCTCCTTCGCGCTGCTGTCCTGGGAGGGCAAGCCCCAGCAGCTGCTGATCGCCTCCAACAGCCTGCGCTTCCCCGGCATCGCGCTCGGCCAGTTCCGTGCCATCGCCGTCGTGGACACCGAGGGTCGCATCCTCAGCAGCGACGGCATCCCGGAGCCCGAGCAGGTCCTGACCGACCTCCAGCGCGACGGCGTGAAGCGGTCCAACAACCAGCTGGAGTCCTTCGCGAAGACCGCCGCCCTCCGCTCGGCGCAGCATCCGCTCAAGGCCAAGGAACCCGGTTCCGGGGGCTTCCTCGGTGTCAGCGGCAGCATGAGCGGCTCGTCCTTCCAGGGCGAACGCGCCGTGGCCGGGTACGCGACGCTGGCCGGCCCCGAGGCCGGTGAGAGCACCGTCGCCACCGGCCTCGGCCTCACCGTCGTCGCCATGGTCGAGGTGGCCGAGGACCCGACCCGTTCCGCCGGACCGCTGTTCGGCCTGCTCGCCGCCGGCGCGCTGTTCGTGATCGGCGCCCTGGCGGTGGCCCTTCTCCTCGGTACGGTCCAGCGGCCTCTGATCCGGCTGTTCCTGGAGAGCCGCCGCCTGACGCGCGGCGACCTGACCCGGCCGGTGACCGTCCCGTCGCACGGTGAGGCCTCCCGCATCGGCCACTCCCTGGAGCGGATACGGCGCCAGCTCCTCGGCGAGACCGCCGACTCCACCGCCGACCAGCGCCCGGGCAGGCGCGGCCGGTTCGGCAGCCGGGCGCTCATCGCGGTCTGCGCCGTGCTGCTGCTGGTCTGGTCCGGCCCGATGCTGCTGCTGCTCAACCGCGCCGGCTCCACCGTCGTCGTACCCGAACAGATGGTCAGCGACCAGCGCGAGCGCACCGAGACCCTGACCGACCGGGTGCGGCGCGCGCTCAACGAGGGCCACGCGGACCTCGTGTCCGTGGCGTCCCTGATCGGTGACCGCACCTCGCCCGAGGACATGAGGAAGGTCCTGGAGCGCACCCGCACCGAGCACCTCCGTTACGAGTCGCTGTACGTCCTGTCCGCCGACGGCAAGGTCCTCACCAGTGCCGGCGAGGAGCCGCGGGCGGAGTCCACCAAGGGCCTCGCCGAGCAGCAGCTCGGCGTGCTCAACGACTCGGGCAAGGAACCCGTCGTCGCCGGACAGGCCGAGATCCCGGGCCGTGACGGCGCGCGCGTGGTCGGTGAGTTCCGTATCGACTTCATCAACTCCCTGCTCAAGCGGCCCGGTCTCGGCCAGGTCAGGGTCGTCGACGAGAAGCGGCGGATCATCGGTGGCAACACCGGGTACCGCGCCTTCGACGAGCTCCCCGAGGACCGGCTCGACTCGTTCGTGGCGGGTGCCAACCAGAAGGCCGGGCTGAGCGCCCGCGCCAGCGGTGTCCTCTTCCGCGACGGCGGCGGTGACGGCGTGGAGCTCGCCGCGGCCGCGCCGTTCGTGGGCGGCGGAGCGGCGAAGTCGCTCGGCTGGACCGTCGTCAGCTGGCAGCCCGCCTCCGGCCTGGCCATCCCCGAGTACAGCCTCCAGAACCGCACCGTCCTGGCCGGACTGCTCGGCCTCACCGCGGCCGCGGCCTGCCTGGGCTGGCTGCACATCGTGGTCGTACGGCCGCTGCGGGAGCTCGCCCGGCAGTCCGAGGCACTCGCCGGCGGGGACCGCCGCACCGTCCTCTACCCGCGCCACCACGACGAGGTGGGCGCGGTCGTCCGCAGCCTGGAACTCCTGCGCCAGCAGCTCCAGGAGCAGCGCAAGCGGGACGGCGCCGCCACCACGGCGACCGCGACTACCACCGCCGGAAGGAACTGATCGGCGTGCTCTTCCTCTACACCGTCCTGCTGGTGTGCTGCGGCGTCCTGCTGGTCGCCGGCATCGTCGAGCAGCGGCGCCACTTCATCAACCTGGAGCGCATACCGTCCCGGGTGCTGGTCAACGGCATCCGCGGCAAGAGCTCCATCACCCGCCTGTGCGCGGGCGCGCTGCGCGGCGGCGACCTCGTCACCGTCGCCAAGACCACCGGCACCGCGGCCCGGTTCATCCACCCGGACGCCACCGAGGAGCCCGTCTACCGCAAGTTCGGGATCGCGAACGTGGTGGAGCAGATCGGCATCGTGCGGCGCGCCGCGGCGTACAACCCGGACGCCCTGGTGATCGAGTGCATGGCCGTCATGCCGGCCCTCCAGGAGATCAACCAGTCCAAGCTGATCCGGTCCACCATCGGCGTGCTGTGCAACGTCCGTGAGGACCACCTGGCCGAGATGGGCCCCACCCTCGACGACGTGGCGCGCTCGCTGTCGCGCTCCATGCCGGAGGGCGGCATCTGCGTCACGGCCGAGCAGGACCGCTTCCACATCCTCCAGGAGGAGGCGGACGCGCGTGACTGCAAGCTGGTCTACGCCGACCCGGAGACGGTCTCCGACGAGGAGCTGCGCGGCTTCAGCTGGTTCACCTTCAAGGAGAACGTCGCGATCGCGCTGACCGTCGCCGAGCTGCTGGGCGTGGAGCGCGAGACGGCGCTCAAGGGCATGTACGACGCGCCGCCGGACCCGGGTGTCCTCTCCGTCGAGCGGTACGTCACCCCCGACGGCAAGCGGCTGCGGTTCGCGAACGTCTTCGCGGCGAACGACCCCGAGTCGACGCTGATGAACATCAACCAGCTGCTGGACCTCGACGCCATCAGCCGGCCGCTGAACGTGGTCATCAACTGCCGGCCCGACCGGGTCGAGCGCAACGGCCAGATGGGCGCGATCATCCCGGACCTCCAGCCGGACAAGGTCTTCGTGATCGGCCACCCGGCGAAGAGCGCCATCGACGCGATCCCCGCGCAGTGGCGCGACCGGGCGGTCGACCTCGGCGGTGACCGGCGTGCGGCGGACGAGTTCATGGGCCAGTTGCTCGGTGAGCTCGGCCCGGATTCCTCGCTGGTCGCGATCGGCAACATCCACGGGCAGGGCGAGGTGCTCCTGGAGCACCTCGCCGAGCTCCCGGCGGACGAGACGCCGGCCGACCCCTCCGCCGGTACGCCCGCCGGCCCCTCCGCCGGTACGCCGGCCGCCGCCCGGACGCCCGCGCGGCAGCAGCCGGTCCGGGACGACGAGACGCTGGCCCTCCAGCAGTACCAGCCGTACATCGACCCCTACCAGCCCTACTCGGAGGCGTACGAGGCGCGCTACCAGCAGCAGCAGCTGCCGCCCGTCCCGTACCAGTCCGAGCAGTACCCGTCCGGGCCGTATCCGCCGGAGCAGTACCCGGCGGGCGGGTCGCACCCGTCCGAGCCGCGGCAGTCCGCCCTGTACCAGTCCGCGCCGCCGGAGCCCACGCACCAGCGGCCCGTACCGCAGCGGCGCCGCCCCGACGGCGACGACGACGGCACGCCGGGCCTTCCCGCGCCCACCGCACCACCCACCACACCGCGGCCACAACCCCAGCGCGGCATGTTCGAGCCGGTCCGGCCGGTGACCGAGGCCCAGCAGCAGAACCCAGGAGAACCCCGTTGATCCCGTCCGTACTCACGCCTGAGATCGCCGCGATCGGCATCGCGCTGGGCCTGATGTTCTCGCTGGTCTGCTACCTGACGACCAACCTCTCCCCCGGTGGCATGATCACCCCGGGCTGGCTGGCCCTGACGCTCGTCGAGGACCTCCAGCGCGCGGCCATGGTCGTCGGCGTCACCGTCCTGACGTACGTCGCCACCCTCGGAGTCCAGCGCGTCGTCATCCTCTACGGAAAGCGGCTGTTCTCCACCGTCGTCCTCACCGGCGTCCTCTTCCAGGGCACCTTGATGATCATCCTGTCGATGGAATTCCCGCTGATGTACACCAATCAGACGCTCGGCTTCATCGTCCCCGGCCTGATCGCCTATCAGCTCGTCCGCCAGCCCAAGGGCGCGACCCTGCTCGCCACCGGTTCGGTGACGCTCATGGCGTACGTCGTCCTCACCGCCGGAATCCTCCTCGGCGCGCTGCCGTCCGTCTGACCGCCGCCCCCGCCCCCCTCGGAGCTGAACCTCATGAGTGCCAAGACCAAGCGCGGCCCCCGTCGGGTGCTGCACGCCGCCACCGTGATCGCGCTGCTCGCCGGCAGCGCGTACCTCACCGTGGAGCTCCGCAAGGAGGAGCAGGCCAAGGCCCCCGCCGTCCAGGCGGTCACCGACACACCGGCGCTGAAGTCGTCGGGCGCGGGCCTGACGTCGTCGGGCAAGCAGACCTGGGAACGGCTGCAGAGCCCCGCGCGCACGGTCCTGCGCGGGGAGGCCGGCGCGGTCCTGGCCACCTTCACCGACGACGCCCGCACCGCCACGCTCACCGGCCCCAGCCGCACCTTCACCGAGCCCACGACCACCAAGTCCCGGATCGTCACCGAGGACTGGGTGCGGCTGATGCCGGAGCCGTGGCACAAGGGCGCCGAGAAGGAGCAGTGGTTCAAGGACTGGTTCAAGGAGTTCTTCGGCAGCAAGGAGGACGACCTCTTCGCGATCGCCTTCCAGTACGTCGACCAGGCCCCCGTGAAGAAGGACTCCGAGGGCATCTCGTACGCCGGTGACGCCAGCTTCGGCCCGATCAACCCCGAAGGCACCCCGGGCAACGACTACCGCCTGGAGGAGTCCGACTTCTACGACTACCTCGGCATCCCGTACACCTTCCGCAACGGCACCACGATGCAGCCCGAAGCGATGCGGGCCCGTTCCATGGACTGCTCGGGCTTCATCCGTACCGTCTTCGGCTACCGGGGCCGTTTCCCGCTGATGGCCACCGACAAGCTCGGCGACGGCCTGCCGCGCACCGCCAACGGCATGGCCCGTTCCGAGCTGGGTGCGGACGTCATCGGACTGAAGGGTGTGGACGCCGGGTCCCGGCCGAAGTCCATCGACGTCCTGCAACCGGGCGACCTGGTCTTCTTCAAGCTCGACGAGCGCACCAAGGACCGGCTCGACCACGTCGGCATCTTCATGGGCCACGACACCGACGGGCACAAGATCTTCGTGTCGAGCCGCGAAGAGGTCAACGGGCCGACCATCGGTGACAAGGGCGGCACGTCGCGCCTGGACGGCAACGGCTACTACGCGAGCACGCTGCGCAGCGCGAAGCGCGTCTAGGGGCGGGCCCGGTCCGCGCCCGGCTCGGCTCCTCCTCCGGCGCCCGGCGCGGCTCCTCCGGCGGCGCTCAGCGCAGCTCCTCCGGACAGGCCGTGCCCCGCGTCAGCCCGTAGGGGGCCGCCAGCCGGTACACGCCGGGAGCGGGGGCGAGGAGCTGTGTCCACTCGTCCCCCGCCGCGTCCTCGTCCGCCTTCATCAGGCAGCCGTTCGGGTTGGTGAACGTCCGGTCCGCCGCATCTCCCCGGGCCTTCGACTCCGGGGTCTCGGCCGGCGGTTCGACGCGCTCGCCCTCGGCGTCGACCAGGCCCAGCCACGGCGAGTACGGGATACGGATCAGCACCCGGCCCGCGCTCTTCACCCGGATCGTCAGCTCGCCCGCGCCCGCGCGGTCCACCGTCGCGGGCGGGTCGGCCAGCGGCGTCGGGTCCTCGACCCGGAAGAGCCGCCAGTTGGCGTCGCCCCAGACCTGCTTCAGGTAGGGCAGGCCGGAGCGCACGAGCTCGTACTCCTGGGTGGCTCCGCTCCGGTCCGGGGCGCCCTCGGGCAGTACGACGTAGTGCACGGCCCAGCGGTACAGCCACTCCCGGTAGGTGTCGGAGCGGAGCGTGTCGTCGTAGAAGAGGGGGTTGCGCTCCATGTCGGCCTGCCGGTTCCAGCCGCGCGCGAGATTGACGTACGGGGCGAGCGCGGAGGCCTCCCGGTGGCTGCTGGCCGGGACCACCTCGACCCGGCCCTTCTCCGCGCCGGCCTCCTGCAACTGGTTGACCAGCGGCGCGAGTTCCCGCGCCCAGGACGCCGTCGGGGCGGTACGGACGATGTCGTCGACGCTCTTGAAGCCGATCCAGGCGTTGAAGCCGGCGAAGGCGACCACGAGGGCGTACCACTTGGCGGTGCGGGGCACGGCGAACGGCAGCGCCGCCAGCAGGACGACGCCCCCGAACACCATCGCCAGGCGCGACACGTTGCTGCCGATCTGCGAGTCGATCAGCCAGGTCAGGAGCACTCCGACGGAGTAGACGGCGGCTCCCGTCCGTACCGTCTTCCAGTCCTCGGGCACGAGCACGAGGACCAGCACGCCGCACAGGAACGGCAGCGAAGCCGTCCCGAAGGACATCGGCTGCGTACCGGAGAACGGGAACAGCCAGGACGACAGGGCGACGACGGCGACCGGCGCGAGGCCGAGCGCGTAGGCACCGGGGCGCCGCTTGTTGAGGAACAGCGCCGCCGCGACGACACCGAGGAACAGGCCCGCGACCGGGCTGCTCGCCGTCGCGAGACCGGCCAGCGGCGCGGCGACGGCCGCCTTCGCCCACCGGTTCGCGGCCCAGCGGCGCGGCCAGCAGAACACCGCGGCGACCGCGCCGAGCGCGAACATCATGCCGAGGCCGAAGGTGACGCGCCCCGACAGGGCGTTGCAGAGGAAGGCGAAGACCCCGGCGAGCGAGCACCACAGGGGGTTGCGGACCGCCTTGACGCGGACCAGGATCAGCGCGGTCAGGGCGGCCGACACGGTGCCGACGATCATCATCGTCGTACGGACGCCGAGGACCGACATCAGGTACGGCGAGACCACGCTGTACGACACGGGGTGCATCCCGCCGTACCAGGCGAGGTTGTACGCGGAGTCGGGGTGACGGCCGACGAACTCGGCCCAGGCGTCCTGCGCGGCGAGGTCGCCGCCGCTGTTCGCGAAGAAGAAGAACCAGACGACGTGGGCCACAGCGGCGGCGGCCGTCGCGATCGTCACGGGGTGCCGGAGGACGTGGCGGAGGCGGTCGTCGTCCCGGGCGGGGGACGCGGGCCCGGGTCCGGGACCGGGACCGGGGCCGGGGCCGGGGCCGGTGCTCCGGGGCGTGGACACCGGTGTGCGGCGTGGTGCCGCACCGTCCGGTGTGCCGCTCCGTGTACCGCCGCTCCGCGGGCCGGAGTTTCTGCTGTCCTCGTCCTCGCCCATGGCGCGCGTGGGCTCAGCGGTGGTCATTACTGCTCTCCCCAGTCTTCCCGGGTACCGAAAACCCCCGACGTGCACAAGGACGCCGTCCCCGCGTCCCGCAGTTGCCCGGACGCTAACACGGAGCGCACGTGGCGCTGCCGCCGGTTCCCGCGACCGGCGGCAGCGCTTCACTCATGGCCCGGGCGTCAGCCGACGCGGGTCAGCCTGGCGCCGAAGTCCGGCTCGGCCAGGTCCTTCTGGAGCTCGACCGGGACCTTCACCTGGCTGGCCCCCTCGCCCACGGTCAGCATGCCGACCTCGGTCCCGGCCGCGGCCGAGTGGGGAACGGCCGATCCGCCGTCGGACAGTTCGAGCTTCACCTCCAGGCCCGCCCAGCCGACCGCCTTGACGTCCTTGGCCGCGACGACCGGCGTCGTACCGCCCAGCCCGTCGTCGACCGTGCCGACCACGTCGCCCTTCTTCACGAGCGTGCGCGAGGTCAGCGCGTCCTGCGTGGCGAGCATCAGTTCCTTGCTCGCCGCGATGGCGGTGTCGAGGATCGACGGGGTGTGCTGGGCGAGGACCGCACCGACGATCAGCTGGTCGGTCTCACCGACCATCTTGTGCGCGGCGAACAGCAGGTTGCCGCCGGCCTTCGTCGTGCTGCCGGTCTTGATGCCGAGCGCGCCGTCGTACGGAACGAGACCGTTCCAGTTGGGCCAGCTCTTGCCCGAGGGGTCCGTCCAGGACGGCAGCTTGGTGATGTCCATGAGCGCCGGGATCTCCACCAGCTTCAGACCGAGCTTCACCTGGTCCTCGGCCGTGCTCACCGTCGTCGCGTTGAGACCGGACGGGTCGGTGTACGTGGTGTTCGTCATCTTGAGGTCCTTGGCGGCGTCGTTCATCTTCTCGACGAACGCCTCCTCGGAACCCGCGTCCCAGCGCGCGAGCTGGCGCGCGATGTTGTTCGCGGACGGAATCATGATGGCCGCGAGCGCGTCGCGCAGGGTGAGCTTGTCACCCTCCTTGACGGTGTTGAGCGTGGACTCGTTGTCCGTCTTGTCCAGCTGCCCCTCGGACTCGCCCTTCGCGTCGATCTCGATCGACGGGCCGTTCTCGCCCCTCTTCAGCGGGTGCTCCTTGAGGATGACGTACGCCGTCATGGCCTTCGTCACACTGGCGATCGGTACGGGCGTCTGCTCGCCGGACGAGCCCAGGGAGCCCGCCCCCGACGCCGCCATGAACGCCTGGCCCTTCTCGGGCCACGGCAGCGAGGGCTTCTCGCCGTCGAACGTGTACGTCTGCTCCGCGGTCATGGTCAGCTGCGGCTCCGGCAGCGGGCGCACGGCCTGCACGACGGCGAAGACGACCACCAGCAGGAGGACCAGCGGCGTCCAGATCTTGACCCGCCGCACGGCGACCCTGACCGGCGTCTCCGGCGGTGGCGGGGTGTTCGTCAGCTCGGCGAGCAGGTCGAGCGGCGGCCTGGGCGGCAACGGCTGCTGCCGGGTGCGCTCGGCCTCCGGAAGGGGCGCGGTCGCGGCGGGCGTGGTGGGTGCGGCGGGCGCGGCGGAGGCAGCCGGCGCGGCCGGGGTGCTGCGCGGCCGTCCGGCCGGCGGCCGGACGGTGTCCGGCTTCAGCGGCACGAACTTGCTGGTGCGCTCGGCGGCGGACTCGGGCCTGCTGACGGTCTTCAGCGCGGTGGTCGGCTGGTCCACGGCCTGGCGCGGCCGCACGGCCTTGAACACCGCCGTCGCCTGGTCCGTCCCGTCGCCGGAACCGCCCTCGGCTCCTTCCGGCGCCCGGTCCCGCTCGACCTCTCCGGACTTACCGGCCTTAACGGCCTTATCGCCTTTACCGTCCTTGTCGGGTGTGTCGGGTGTGTCGGGTGTGTCGGGTGTGTCGGATTCGGAGGAGTCGGCCGTGGGCTCGTCGGCGTCCACACCGGCCCGCGCGCCCTCGTCCACCGGCGGCTCGTCGGCGTCGCCCTCGTCGCCCTCGCCGGCGTCACCCTCGGCCTCGGCCCGCGACGGCTCGTCGCCGCCTGCTGCCGCGACCGCTTCGTCCGCGTCGGCCGCCTCGCCACCGTGGACCTCGGCCTCGGCCTCGGCCTCGCTCTCAGCTTCGGCTTCCCCCTCGGCCTCGGCCTCGTCGGCGGCCGGGGCCGCACCCGACGGGTCCTTGTCCTCCGCGTCCTCGGTCGCCACCCACGCCGCCACCGCCGCCCGAAGGCGTGCGTCGCCCTCCGGCGCGTCCGGCGAGGCGTCCGGCACCTCTGGGCCGCCCGGCGCGTCCGACGCGCCCTCCGCCCCCTTCAGGGCCTTGCCCGGGGCCTCCTCGGAGGTCTCCTCGACCTCCGCGGAAACCTTTCCGGCCTCCTCAGGAGCCTTCGGCTCCTCCGGTTCCGTTTTCGTGGGCATCTTGAAGACCGCCGTCGGCTGGTCCACGCGGCCGCGGCCTTCCGGCTCCGGCTTCGCAGCCGGTTCGGCCGGACCGGCCGGTTCCCGGAAAACGGCGAGCCGCGGATCGTGCTCGCCCGGGGCCGTACCCACCGACGACTTCCGCTGCTCCGACTTGTCGGGGGACTCGCCCGCCACCGATGCCTCCTTCATACGCGCTTGCGCATACGCCCGCTGTCCGATGTCCGAACCATGTACCAGTGTCCTGTCTGAGACCCGGACTTCCTCGCTAGACGAGAACGACATACCTTCCGGTTCCCGTACATAGCACCCAGGCGCTCTCGACAGATGAATGTGAGAGGGGTCACCCTGTCATTCATCCACGCGGGGAGGCATGGATGGGCAGGAGCCGCAGAACACTTCCGGAGGAGCTTCTGCTGCTCGCTCTGGACCCGACCACGGGTACCACAGCGCAGCCGCAGTCGCTCGACCTCGGCCTGGCCGGGGCACAGCTAGTAGAGCTGGCTCTGGCAGGACGGATAGCCCCAGACGGGGATCGTATCGCCGTGGTGATGGCACGGCCGACAGGAGATCCGACACTGGACTCCGCACTGGAGCTGCTGCGCAGGCGCGGCAGCCCGGTCCGGGCGGTCCACTGGATAGGCGGGCCCCGGCTGGGGCTCCGCCAGACGTATCTCTCGCATCTGGAACGGTGCGGCATGGTGCATGCCGTGGCGGGGCAGATGTGCGGGGTGCTGCCGACGACTCGCTACCAGGCGACGGAATCGGTGATCTGCCGGGAGATCAGGACCCGGCTGGACAACGCGATCCGCACCGGCGTACCGCCGGACCCGCGGACCGCGGCGCTCGCCGCGCTCGCTCACGCAGTGGGACTCGGCAAGCACCTCTACCCCGGCAACGAGGGGCGCTCATCACGCTCCCGCCTCCGGGATCTGATCAGGCACGACCCCATGGGCGGACTCGTGGCGCACGCCGTGATGGACGTCCAGAACGGTGCGGCCGCACAGCCCCGCCGAGCACCCGCAGCGGGAGGCCGGCCACAGCCGTCCGTACCGATGCAATCGCAGTCTCCGCCGCATGCGCAGTCGCGCCGCGACGGCATGACGCGCCTCGCGGCGCACTGAGCCGGGCCGCAGTACCAGCACCGCCCGGGCAGCACCCGCAAGACCAGCACCGATGCCGCACCGACGTCCCCAAGACCCGGTTCGGGAGCCGCACCGAAGCGCGCGGGGTGGTGGGCCGGCCGTCCAGACCTTCCTGGACCGGACGGGCCGCCACCCCGCGCGTTCGCGTCGGCACCGCTTGTGGTCATTTCCCAGCGCGGCGGCGAGCAATGGTGGCAGTCTGCTGAGCAGTAGAGCGTGCAAGCGGTACAGCCGTACATACGCACAACGCACTCAGCCGGAGGTGCAGTTCCCGTGGCGTCCAACGTCAATCCCACCGTCAGGCGACGCCGATTGGGCCAGGAGCTCCGCCGGCTCCGCGAGCTGAAGGGCATGACGGCCGAGGAGGTCGCGGAGCGCCTGCTGGTCTCCCAGTCGAAGATCAGCCGCCTCGAGAACGGTCGCCGCTCCATCAGCCAGCGCGACGTGCGCGACCTGTGCGGGGTGTACGAGGTCGAGGACCACCGGATCGTCGACTCGCTGATGCAGATGGCCAAGGACTCCCGCCAGCAGGGCTGGTGGCACGCCTTCGGCGACATCCCGTACAGCGTCTACATCGGTCTGGAGACGGACGCCGCCTCACTGCGCGTGTACGACCCCCAGATCGTTCCCGGCCTGCTCCAGACCCCCCGGTACGCCGAGGCGCTCATCACCGGCGCGCTGCCCGAGACGGCGGCCGGCGACGTCGAGAAGCGGGTCAACGTCAGACTGCGCCGGCAGGAGCGCGTCCTCTCCGCCGAGCAGCCGCTGCGCCTGTGGGCCGTCATCGACGAGGCCGCGCTGCGCCGCGTCGTCGGGGACAGGCAGCTGATGCGGGAGCAGCTGGAGCACCTGGTGGAGCAGTCCCAGTTCCCCCATGTGACGGTCCAGATACTCCCGTTCGACATGGGCGCGCACCCCGGCATCAGCGGTCATTACGCGATCCTGGAGTTCCCGGACGCGGCGGACTCCAGCGTGGTCTACATCGAGGGGGTCACGAGCGACCTCTACCTGGAGAAGGCGAACGACGTCCAGAAGTACAGCGTGATGTACGAGCATCTGCGCGCCCAGGCGCTGAACGTCGAGGCCTCGCGGCAGTTCATCGCGGACATCGCGAAGGAGTACGCCCGCTGAACCAGGGGGCCCGCCGGAGGAATCGGAACGGTACACCTTGGCCGTCCCGCAGCGGAAGGCCCTCATGGGATATGCCATCCGGTCGAGTGAACGGCCGCTTCGGGCGGGGGCGTTCGCGAGTAGCGTCGCTCCCGCCGGCAAGAACGCTGGTGTCTCACTCCACGACCAGCAAAATCGGAGCGAACATGGCAATCCATCAGGGCGCTACGGACACCTGGACGAAGTCCTCGTACTCCGGGGGCAACGGCGCGTGCGTAGAGGTCAAGTCCCCCGTCACGCACGCCGTCGCGGTGCGGGACTCGAAGGTGCCCGAGGGCCCGTCGATCACCTTCGCCCCCGGGTCCTGGACCACGTTCGTGGGCGGCGTCGGCCAGGGGACGTTCGACCTCGGCTGACCGGCCCGCGCACGTCACGACGCGCCGTCAAGGCGCGCGGAGCAAGACCGCAGTGAGCCCTCTCGACCGGTTCGCCGTCCTGGCCGAGGGGGCTCTGGCGTACCCGCTCGCCTCCGGGCACGCCGGAGCAGCAGTCACGCGTCTCCTCCCTCTTCTCCCCCTCCTCCCCCTCCTCCCTCTTCCGACCGCACGGGACCCGCATCCCGTGCGGTCGTTCGCGTATCCGGGCTCTGTGTACGGCGCCTGACGAAGCGCCCGCCCATGGTGTGGCCGCCGCCGCGTTCACGACAACGGCCCGGAGGGTCAAGGGAAGGTAAAGACGTTCTGCTTTGTGTCCTGCGTTCACATTCCTGACCGAAGAAAGTCTTGACCGGCCCCCGCGACGAGCGGTTCAATCCCCGAAGTCCCCGCTCCCGCACGGGGACTCCGCCAATGGAACGTACTGACGAAGCACGATCCGGTTCATTCAGTTGAACGCAGCATGCAGCATAAGGCGGACCCCTGGAGGGGGCATGAACAGTCTCGACTGGGCCGTGCTCATCGGCTACTTCGGCGTCATGGTCGCGATCGGCGTCTGGTCCCACAAACGCGTGGAGACCGTCAGCGACTTCTTCACCGCCGGCGGAAAGATGCCGTGGTGGCTCTCCGGCATCTCGCACCACATGTCCGGCTACAGCGCGGTCATGTTCACCGGCTACGCGGGCATCGCGTACAAGTACGGCGTCACGTCCTTCGTGACGTGGTCGTTCCCCATCGCGATCGGCATCGCGATCGGGGCGAGCCTGTTCGCTCCCCGGCTCAACCGGCTCAGGTCGAAGCTGCATGTCGCCTCGCCGCTGGAGTACCTCAAGACCCGTTACAACATCTCGACCCAGCAGGCTCTCGCCTGGTCCGGTGTCCTGCTGAAGATCGTCGACGTGGGCGCCAAGTGGGCGGCGATCGCCACCCTCCTGTCGGTCTTCACCGGCCTCTCGCTCAACCAGGGCATCCTCATCACCGGCGTCGTCACCGGTATCTACTGCACCGTGGGCGGGCTGTGGGCCGACGCCCTCACCGAGCTCGGGCAGTTCATCATCCAGCTCTTCGCGGGTCTCGCGATGCTGTTCGCGGTGATGGCCGAGCTCGGCGGGTTCAGCTCGCTGTGGACCGTGTGGGACAAGCTCCCCGAGAGCCACAACGACCCGCTGACCGGCGACTTCACCCTGATGTTCCTGCTGGCCTATCTCTTCATCAAGACCTTCGAGTACTCGGGCGGCATGTGGAACCAGGCCCAGCGCTACATGGCCACGGCGACCGCCCGTGAGGCCACCCGCTCCGCCCGGCTCTCCGCGATCCTGTGGCTGGTGTGGCCGCTGGTCCTCTTCTTCCCCATGTGGTGCGCGCCGCTGCTGGTCGAGGCGCAGAAGCCGGACGCGTCCGACTCGTACGCCCTGATGACCGAGCAACTGCTCCCGCACGGCCTGCTGGGCCTGGTCATCGTCGGGTTCTTCTCGCACACCATGGCCATGTGCTCCTCGGACGCCAACGCCATCGCGGCGGTCTTCACCCGCGACATCGCGCCCGCCCTGTCGCAGAAGGCGCGCGGCTGGTCGCAGCGGACCGGTCTGGTGGCCGCGCGGCTGTCGACCGTGGCGTTCCTGGCCCTGTCGATGGCGATCGCGACGCAGGTGAACTCGCCGGCGTTCAAGGACATCATCACGGTCGTCATCAAGTGGGTCGCGGGACTGATGGGACCGATCGCGATCCCGTTCATGCTGGGGCTGCTGCCCCGGTTCCGCAGGTCCGGGCCGACGGCGGCGCTGGTCTCCTGGGCGTGCGGGCTGTTCGCCTTCTGGCTGCTGAACTACGGGATGGACGGCGTCGCGACGCAGTACCAGGTGTCGGTGCCCCTCGCGGTCTCCCTGGTCCTGTACATCCTGATCGGCTTCGTCAAGCCGGAGGACACCCCCGAGCGCGACGCGGTGCTCGCGCGCATCAACTCGGACGGCGACGGCGACGGTCCGGTCGCGGGCGCGGCGGTCCCGGCTCCGGCGTCCGCCGGGGACGCGAAGGCACGCGAAGGGGCGGCCGACTGAGGCAGGGAGCAGGGGCGGGCCCGGGACCCGGGGGCCGGAGTGCGGACGTGCTCAGGCCCTCGGGTAGCGGATCAGCCAGCCGGGGGCGCTGACCGCGGGGCCGTGCAGGGCGGGGCCCTGGGTCATCTCCATCGCGAAGTCGTCGGCGAGTTCGAGGACCGTGCCGCGCCCCTCCAGCTCGGCGAGCCACCCCGGCGGCAGCGCGGTCTCGCCGTGCAGGGCGCCGAGCAGGCTGCCGCACAGCGCGCCGGTCGCCTCGGAGGCTCCGCCGTGGTTGACGGCGAGGCACAGGCCGTGGCGGACGTCCTCGCCGACGAGGGCGCAGTAGACGGCGACGCCCAGGACGTCCTCGGCGGTGCGGCCCTCGCCGAGGGACTCCACGCGCGCCGGGGAGGGGATCCCCTGGCGTACGGCGCCGAGGGCGTGCTTGAGGGCGTCGGTGACGGGCTGGTGCCCCGGGCGCGCGGCGAGCAGGGCGAGGGCCCGCTGGACGGCCGCGTCGAGGCTCTCGCCGCGCGCCAGGCCGTGCACGACGACGGAGAACGCCCCGGCCGAGAGGTACGCGGCGGGGTGGCCGTGGGTCTGGACGGCGCACTCGACGGCGAGCTGGAGTACGAGCTGGGGATCCCACCCGACGAGGAGCCCGAAGGGCGCGGAGCGGGTGACGGCGCCGAAGTCGCGGGCCGTGGGGTTCCTGGGACGTTCGAGGGTCCCCATGGTCTCGTCGGCGAGGCCGGTCAGGCACTCGCGGGAGGGGTCGCGGCGGGCGTACAGCCACTCCTCGCGGGCGAGCCAGCCGATGTCCTCGCGTCGTTCGTCCGGGCCCCAGTCGCGCTGGGTGACGGCCCACCGCAGGTGTGCGCGGTGGATGTCGGTGGGCGGGTGCCAGGCGCCGGTGTCGCGGCGCACCTGGGCCCGTATGAGGCCGTCGACCGTGAAGAGCGTCAGCTGGGTGCCGGCGGTGACGGCGCCGCGTCTGCCGTAGGCGGGGACGAGGTCGGTGACGGCGTCGGCGCCGTGGGCCGCGCGTATCCCGTCCAGGCTCAGGGCGCTCACGCCGGCGCCGAGCGCGTCGCCCACGGCGCCGCCGAGCAGACAGCCGCGTACCCGGCTGCGGAAGTCCTGCTGCTCGGCACGGCCCCATACGGATGTGACTGGTGCGCTCACCGCTTCTGCCCTTCCCCGTGGCCGACGCCTGCCGTCCGCCGTCCGGCGCAGCACTGTAACCGAAGGGGAAGAGGGTATTCAGGGGGCAGGTGTTCCGCGGCTCGGCGGCCTGGCCCCCTCGCCGGAGGGTTCGGTTCCAGCCCTTCCGGCGAGGGAGGCCGCGCCGCGCGGATCAGTCCGTGATCTGGATCTTGCCGTTCGCCCCGGCCTGCTCGGTGGCGGCCGGCTTCGCTCCCCGCTGCGTGACGCCCTTGAGCAGCTCGGCGAGGTCGACCCCGGTGGCGGAGCTGAGCAGCTCCATGCCCTGGGCGACGTTGTCGGTGACCGTACGGGACAGCTGGCTCGCGCCGTCCGTGGAGATCACGGTCAGCTTGTCGATGGCGCTCATCGGCTCGGCCGCCTTGGCGACGACCTGCGGCAGCACCTCGACGAGCATCTGGAGGACGGCCGCGTCGCCGTACTGCGCGAACGCGTCGGCCTTCTTGCGCATCGCCTCGGCCTCCGCCGAGCCCTTCGCGGCGATGGCGGCGGCCTCCGACTCGCCCTCGATCCGTACGGCCTCGGCGAGCGCCGCGCGGTGCAGCTTCTCGCCCTCACCGGTGAGGCGTGCGCGCTCGGCGTCCGCCTCGGCCTCCTTGACCTGCGCGATACGGCGGGCCTCGGCCTCCTGCTCGGCCTGGTAACGGGCGGCGTCGGCGGGCTTGCGGACCTTCGTGTCGAGCTCGCGGTCGGTCAGCGCGGCCTGGCGCTCGGCGACCTTCTCCTGCTCGGCGAGGACTTCCTGCTGGCGCGCGGCGTCGGCGAGCGGGCCGGCGGCGTTGGCCTTGGCGGCCGCGGCCTCGGTCTCGACGCGGATCTCGGCCTGCTTGAGGTAGAAGGTCCGCTCCGCGATGGCGATCTCCTCGGCCGCCTTCAGCCGGGCCTGCTCCGAGGCCCGCTTGGCGATGGCCTCGGCGATGTCGGCCTCCTGGCGGGCGCGGGCGGCCTCGGGGCGGCCCAGGTCCTCCAGGTAGGAGCCCTCGGTGGTGATGTCCTGGATCTGGAAGGCGTCGAGGATCAGGCCCTGCCCGGAGAGGCTCGCCTCGGCCTCCTCGGCGACCTGCCCGGCGAAGGCGGCCCGGTCGCGGATGATGTCCTCGACCGACATGCGGCCGACGATGGCGCGCAGCGCACCGGACAGCACTTCCTGCGTGAAGCCGACGATGCCGTCCTGCTGCTGGAGGAAACGCTGGGCGGCGGCCCGGATCGCGTCCTCGCTGCCGCCGACCTTGACGATCGCGACGCCTTCGAGGTTGGCCTTCACACCGCGCAGGGTGACGGCGCCGCGCACGGAGATCGGGATGTGCCGGCTGGACAGGTCCAGGGTGAACTTCTGCTGGACGAACGGCACGACGAAGACGCCGCCGCCGACGACGACCTTCTGGCCGCTGTTGTCGGTGGAGGTCTGGCCGGTGACCGGATCGACGGACGTCTTGCCGCGGCGGCCGGTGATGATGAAGGCCTCGCTGGGGCCGGCGACCTTGTAGCGCGTGATGACGACAAGGGCCAGCAGGACGAGGAGTACGACGACTCCCACGACGGCGACGATGACTGGACTCATGAGGAATTCCCCCCTGCCTTCCCAGGGGACGGCAGCAGTTGGAGTGGTACGCAGGACTGTGGGGCGGCGCGCGGCGGTGTCAGCGTTCGACGGGGCGCACCGCGACCGAGGTGCTCGACAGGGACGCCTCCACCCAGATCTCGGCGCCCCGCGCGACGGGCACCTCGCTCCGGGCCGCGAGTTTGACCGGCTGCCCGCCGAGCCGCAGCATCACCTCGCCGTACCCGTCGGCGGGGATCGCGGTCACGACGGATCCGGCGGTGCCGACGAGGTCGGTGCCGCGCGGGGTGGCGTCGGTCTGGTCGCGCATCAGCGCACGGCTGAACTTCCAGGCGAGCCGGCCCGCCGCGATCCCCGCCGCCACCCCGACCCCCGTGGCCGCGCCGGCCCCGAGCCCCGTGGTGCCGAGCATGATGGCGCCGCCGAAGCCGAGCATCGAGAGGAACCCGGCGATCACGGGCAGCGAGAGCAGGCCGTCGAAGAGGCCGTCGAGGACTCCCCCGAACAGTCCTTCGAGAATCCCGTCGAAGATCAGCGAGAGAGCCAGCAGCACGATCCCCGCAATGCCGAGACCAAGAAAAACAGTCATCCGCCGCCCTCCCCCGTGCGCGCCGACCTGTTGAACAGAAGGGATCGTCTCACGCGTGACCGGAAGAAAACATTGCCGGGTTCCGGCAATCTTTACGCTCCCTTAATGCCGCTTCACTCCAGCACCGGAAGCAACTCCGGAAGGTGCCCGTCCGACGCGGCCGCCGCCCGCTGCCGCTCCTGCGGTACGTCGCCGTACAGCGTCGTGCGCGGCTTCGAGGGACGGCCCGCGGCGTCCGCGATCGCGACGAGGTCCTGGACGGAACGGTACGAACCGTAACTGGAGCCCGCCATCCGGGAGATGGTCTCCTCCATCAGCGTCCCGCCGAGGTCGTTGGCGCCGGAGCGCAGCATCTCGGCCGCGCCCTCCGCGCCCAGCTTCACCCAGCTCGTCTGGATGTTGGTGATGTGGGGGTGGAGGAGGAGGCGGGCCATGGCGGTGACGGCGCGGTTGTCGCGGTCCGTCGGGCCGGGCCGGGCGATGCCGGCCAGGTAGACGGGCGCGTTGGTGTGGATGAAGGGCAGCGTCACGAACTCCGTGAAGCCGCCGACGTTCTTGGACAACGCGGCCTGCTGGATGGCGGCCAGGGTGCGCAGGTGGCCGAGCCAGTGGCGCGGCTGGTCGACATGCCCGTACATCATGGTCGACGAGGACCTGATGCCCAGTTCGTGCGCGGTCTTCACGACCTCGGTCCACGTGGCGGTCGGCAGCTTGCCCTTGGTGAGGACCCAGCGCACCTCGTCGTCGAGGATCTCGGCGGCGGTCCCGGGGATCGAATCGAGCCCGGCCTCCTTCGCCGCCGTCAGCCAGTCCCGGATGGACATGCCGGTGCGGGTGGCGCCGTTGACGACCTCCATCGGCGAGAACGCGTGCACGTGCAGGCCCGGGACGCGTTCCTTCACGGCGCGCGCGATGTCGAAGTACGCCGTGCCCGGCAGGTCGGGGTGGATGCCGCCCTGCATGCACACCTCGACCGCGCCGACCTCCCACGCCTGCTGGGCCCGGTCGGCGACCTGGTCCAGCGACAGCGTGTAGGCGTCGGCGTCCGTGCGCCGCTGGGCGAAGGCGCAGAAACGGCAGCCGGTGTAACAGACGTTGGTGAAGTTGATGTTGCGCGTGACGATGTACGTGACGTCGTCGCCCACGACGTCGCGGCGCAGCTCGTCGGCGATCCGGGTCAGGGCGTCCAGCGCCGGGCCGTCCGCGTGCAGCAGCGCCAGCGCCTCGTCGTCGCTCAGCTTCGTCGGATCGTCCGCGGCCTGCCGCAGCGCCTGCCGTACGTCGGTGTCGATGCGCTGGGCCACCATGCCGGGGGCGGCGGCCTCGCGCAGCGCGTCCCAGTCGCCGTACACCTCGTCGAAGTCGTCGCGGCGGTCAAAGGAGCGTCCGTCGGTGTCGATGGTGCGGTGCAGGTCGGTGCGGCCGGTCGCGGTGAAGCCCTCGTCGGGCTCCTGCCACGGCAGTCCCCGCGGGCGCACGCCCTCGCGCGCCAGCCCGGTCTCCGGGTCGGCGAGCGCCCGTACGTGCGGGACCAGCCGGGGGTCGAGCCAGGGCTCGCCGCGCCGGACGAACTCCGGGTAGATGGTGAGCCGTTCGCGCAGCTCGAAGCCGGCGGCGGCGGTCCTGGCGGCCAGCTCGTCGATGTGCGGCCAGGGGCGCTCGGGGTTGACGTGGTCGGGGGTGAGCGGCGAGACGCCGCCCCAGTCGTCGATGCCGGCGCCGATGAGGAGCGCGTACTCGGCGTCGACGAGGTTGGGCGGTGCCTGGATGCGGGCGCTCGGTCCCAGGATGTGGCGGGCCACGGCGACGGCGGCGGCCAGCTCCTCCAGCTCGGCGTCGGGCATGCCGCGCATGGCGGTGTCCGGCTTGGCGCGGAAGTTCTGGACGATGACTTCCTGGATGCCGTGGTAGGCGCGGGCGGTCTTGCGGAGCTCGAAGAGCGCGTCGGCCCGCTCTTCGTACGTCTCGCCGATCCCGATCAGGAGCCCGGTCGTGAAGGGGACGTTGGAGCGGCCGGCGTCCTCCAGCACGCGCAGCCGCACGGCGGGCTCCTTGTCGGGGGAGCCGTGGTGCGGCCCGCCGGGCTCCGCCCACAGGCGGGTGGCGGTGGTCTCCAGCATCATGCCCATGGAGGGGGCGACGGGCTTGAGCCGCTGGAGGTCGGTCCACGACATGACACCGGGGTTGAGGTGGGGCAGCAGCCCCGTCTCCTCGAGCACCCGGATCGCCATGGCCCGTACGTACGCGAGAGTGTCGTCGTACCCTTCGGCCTCCAGCCACTCCCGCGCCTCGGGCCACCGCTCCTCGGGCCGGTCGCCGAGGGTGAACAGGGCTTCCTTGCAGCCCGTTTCGGCGCCGCGGCGCGCGATGTCCAGCACCTCGTCGGGCGACAGGAACATCCCGTGCCCTTCGCGCCGCAGCTTCCCGGGAACGGTCACGAAGGTGCAGTAGTGGCACTTGTCCCGGCACAGGCGCGTCAGCGGGATGAACACCTTGCGCGAGTACGTGATGATCCCGGCCCGGCCGACTGCCTCCAGTCCCGCGTCACGCACCCGCGCGGCGGAGGCGGCGAGGTCCTCGAGGTCACCGCCGCGCGCCTGGAGCAGTACGGCGGCCTCGGCGACGTCGAGCGCGACCCCGTCCCGCGCACGCCTGAGCGCGCGCCGCATGCTGTTGGCGGTGGGTCCCGCTCCGGCACCGCGACCGTTCCCGGGGCCGTCCCCGTCCTGGTGGCCGTTCCCGTCCTGGTGGCCGTTCCCGTTTGCCTGCGGTGCGCTCGTCGTCATGCGTCCGAGCATACGAGCGCGCACCGGCACGGACCGTTGCGCCCGGACCCGGCGGCGGTGCCGGGAGCGCCGGTCAGGGGGCCGACATCGAGCTGAAGACGACGAATCCCAGGATCATGCCGACGACCAGTCCGATCGCCGCGACGATCAGACCCGTCACGGCGAGCGGCTCGTCCTTGGACTTGGCTATCCCGCCGAAGACCAGGCCGAGGACGCCGAACAGCGGCGGACAGAAGAACAGGGCCACCGCGCCGAAAACGATCGCGACGATGCTGAACGGGCTTCTCTGCATGTGCGTTGCCTCTCCCCCGAGGTCCGGCCGTGCGGCCGGGCGCGGTCCATGCCGAAGAGGCCAAGGTAGCGGCGCCCGGCCGCCGGGCACAGGGGGCTGCGGCGAAAAGCGTGCCGCCGCTCAGATAAACGCGGCGTACTCGTCGAGTACGCGGAGAACCTCCGGCTCGGCCGCGGGCGGCAGTTGCAGCACCACCTCCGTGACGCCCAGGTCCGCGTAGTGCGCCAGCTTGCCCGGACTGGGGATCACCGCGTACGGAACCACCTGGAGGTCCTCCGGGGGCCGGCCCGCCTTCTCCCACACCTCGCGCAGCACCGGCACCGTTTCCCTCAGGCCCCGGCCGCCGACCGGAAGCCATCCGTCCGCGTACTCGGCGATGTGCGCGAACAGCCGGGGACCGGCGCCGCCGCCGATCAGCGTGCGGGGCGCGGCGCCGGCCGGCTTCGGGTAGGCCCAGGACGCCCGTACGGACGCCGTTCCGCCCGTGTACGCCGTCGGCTCCGCCGCCCACAGCGCCCGCATCAGCGCCATCCGGTCCCGCGTCCGCTCGCGGCGCGTGCGCCACTCGACGCCGTGGTCCGCGGCCTCCTCCCGGTTCCACCCGTAGCCGATGCCGAGCGTGAAGCGTCCGCCGGAGAGGTGGTCCAGGGTCGCGATCCGCTTGGCCAGGTCGATCGGGTCGTGCTGGGCGACCAGGGTGATGCCGGTGCCCAGGCCGAGCCGTTCGGTGACCGCGGCGGCCTGGCCGAGGGCGACGAAGGGGTCGAGCGTACGGCCGTACTCGCGCGGGAGCTCACCGCCCGCCGGGTACGGGGACTCGCGGGACACCGGGATGTGGGTGTGCTCGGGCAGGTACAGACCGGCGAACCCCCGCTGCTCCAGCTCGCGTGCGAGCCGTACCGGGGCAATCGTCTCGTCGGTCAGGAAGATCGTGGTGGCGATCCGCATGCGGGAGCTCCTCGTCGTCGCCCTGCGGCCGGCCGGAGCCGATTCCGTGCCGTCGGCCGGGTTCGTTCATTCTCCGGCGGTACCAGCGGATCGGTGGCGCTGGTAGTAGCGCGCGACGCGGGCGCGATTGCCGCAGCGGGACGGCGAGCACCACCGGCGGCGCGGGTGCGCCGGCAGGAAGAGCATCACGCAGTCGTCGGCCTCGCACTCCCTGATCTTCCCTGCCGCGGGGCCGGCGAGGAGATCGGCCGCGGCCTCCGCGAGGAGAGCGGCCAGACGCGTGCCCAGCGGGCCGACGCGGCGGAGGGAAGCCGTGACGGCGGCGCCGTCCCAGGCCAGCTCGCGCGTGGACGGCGCCGCACGCTGGGCCTCGGTCAGCCCCCGCAGGGCGGCCGGGGGCGGCGCGCTCCCGTCCAGCAGCGCACGGACGGCGGCTTCGGTGTGGGCCCGCACCGCATGGACCGCCGCGAGGTCGGCCGACGTCGGCACGTCGTCGCGGATGCCGGCGGGCAGCCGGTCCGCCTCCCGCGCCAGCCATGCGGCCAGCCGCTGCGGGGTGCCGATCAGGTCCGTGCGGCCCTCCTGGCCGGCCGGGCGGGTGTTGACGAGGTCCAGGGCCAGGGGCTCGCCGGTCAGCGGCTCGCTCTCACGCATAAATCTAATGCTACACAAGCGCATTGACACGTTAGTCATGCGTCGTTACAACTAATGCATCTTCTCACTCAGGAGGCATGTGACATGGCACCCCGTACCGCAGCCCGGCTCGCCGTCCCGGCCCGGACGCTCCACCGGCGCATCACCGTCGACGGGGTCGAGGTCTTCTACCGGGAGTCCCTGCCGGAGCGCGCCGACGCCCCCGTCCTGCTGCTCCTGCACGGCTTCCCCTCCGCCTCGCACCAGTTCCGCCGCCTCATCGACACCCTGGGCACGCACTACCGGCTCATCGCCCCCGACTACCCCGGCTTCGGCCACACCGAGGCCCCCGACGGCTTCGCCCACACCTTCGAGCGGCTGGCCGACATCACGGAGGGCTTCGTCGAGAAGCTCGGCCTGTCCCGCTTCACGATGTACGTCTTCGACTTCGGCGCCCCCGTCGGCTTCCGGCTCGCGCTGCGCCACCCGGAACGGATCGCCGGCCTGATCGTGCAGAACGGCAACGCGTACGAGGAGGGGCTGTCGGAGGCCGCCCGGGACTTCACCGCGCTCACCCCGGACACCCCCGGCGCCGAGCGGACCGTCCTCGGTCTGCTCACCCTGGACGCCACCCGCGCCCAGTACGAAGGCGGCACCACGGACCCCGAACTCGTCGCTCCCGAAGGATGGCTGCTGGACCAGTACTTCCTGGACCGGCCCGGCCGCGCGCAGGCCCAGCTCTCGCTCGCCTACGACTACAAGAACAACATCGCCGCCTACCCGGCCTGGCAGGCATGGCTGCGCGAGCACCACCCGCCGACGCTGATCACCTGGGGCACCGGCGACCCCTTCTTCCCGGAACCCGGCGCCCGCGCCTACCTGCGCGACGTGCCCGACGCCGAACTCCACCTCTTCGCCACCGGCCACTTCGCCCTGGAGGACCACCTGCCCGAGATCGCCCCACTGATCGCCGGCTTCCTCGACCGCGTCCCGGCCTGAGCGCCCCGGCGCCCCCTCCCCCTGCACAGGCACCCGCACCCGCACCCGCACAACGAGGACAGGCCCGGGGAGCCGTGTCCGGCTCCCCGGGCCTGTCATGACTCGGGTACGTCGTCGGTGCGCCGCCCGGCCGGGCGGACTCCGCGGGGTCAGTCCTCGACAACCAGCGCCGGGGTCTCCTTCGTCAGCACCTCGCCGCGGAAGAACGCCGGGCTGCGGCGCTGCATGACCAGCATCAGCACGACACCGAGCAGCAGCAGTCCGACGGCGATGACGAAGACCGAGCCGACGCCGCCGACCGCGGAGCCACTGCCGTACGCCGGGTCCCACATGTCGTACAGGGTCTTGCCGAAGACCCCGGTCAGCAGGACGCCGCCGAGGACCGGGCACAGGCCCTTGTAGACGAAGTCGCGGGCGGAACCCAGCAGCTCGTGACGGAAGTACCAGGCGCAGGCGAACGCGGTGATCGAGTAGTAGAAGCAGATCATCAGACCGAGGGCGTAGATCGTGTCGATCAGCACGTTCTCGCTGAGCAGGGTCATCACCGAGTAGAAGACACCGGTGCCGACGCCCGCGACGACCGTCGCGCGGCCCGGGGACTTGAAGCGCGGGTGGACCCTGGCGAAGGACGCCGGGAGCGCCTCGTACGCGGACATGGCCAGGACCGTGCGGGCGACCGGGATGAAGGTCGTCTGGAGGCTGGCGGCGGCGGAGGCGAAGACCGCGAGCGAGAGGAAGATGCCGAGGACGAGGCCCATGACGGGCTCTCCGAGAACGGCGAAGACGTTGTCGGAGTTCTCCGGGTTGGCGAGTCCGAGGCCCTTGTCGCCGGAACCGACGGCCATCTGGGCGGCGATGCCGGTGGCCAGGTAGGAGGCGACGAGGACGAGCATCGCGATGAGGGCGGCGCGGCCCGGCGTCTTGGTACTGCCGGTGGTCTCCTCGTTCGCGGTCAGGCAGGCGTCCCATCCCCAGTACATGAAGATCGACAGGGAGAGGCCGGCCGTGAAGGCGGCGAAGGACTGGACGGCGAACGGGTTCATCCAGGACCAGGAGAAGTCCAGGCCCGTGTCGAAGGTGCCGCTGCCGGCCTTCTGGAAGGCCATCGCGACGAAGAGGGCGAGCACCACGAGCTGGAGGCCGACCAGGGCGTACTGCACGCCCTTGGTGGCGGTCATGCCCCGGTAGCTGATGGCCGTGGCGATGGCGATCAGGGTGAGGCAGGTGAGGATGTGGACGGCTTTGTTGTCGTCCAGGGCGCTGATCGCGTCACTGCCCGTGAGCTGTCCGGCGAGGAGCCAGAAGTACGAGGTCGCGACGCCTGCGAGATTCGAGAGGACGATGATCGTCGCGATCACCAGGCCCCAGCCGCACATCCAGCCGACGCGCGGCCCGAACGCCTTCACCGTCCAGGTGAAGGAGGTGCCGCAGTCCGGCATGGCGCGGTTGAGCTCGCGGTACGCGAAGGCGACCAGCAGCATCGGCAGGAAGCCGGCCAGGAAGATGGCCGGCATCTGCAGGCCGACCTCGCCCGCGGTCGAACCGAGGGTCGAGGTGAGGCAGTACACGGGGGCGACCGTGGAGATGCCGATGACGGCACTGCCCATGAGCCCGACGGACTTACTGCTGAGGCCCTTGTCGCGTACGGCCGCGCCGTCCGGGGCGCGGACGCCCCTTACCGTGTCTCCGGCCTGAGGCCGGGCATCCACCTGAGTCATAAACGGGACGTTAACCGGTGCGTTTTCCATATCCGGAGCACTTGACTCCACTCCAAAGATCCTTGCTTCTCACGGCGTTGAGCGGCCTATTGGTTGCGGATCAAAGGCCATGAAGAGCAGACGATGAACATTTGTAGGCCATTAAAGGAACTTCCGAGGTGCGGAAACCGCAACACTGTCCATTTTGCCCGATTCGAAAGTTTCCCGTACGTGTTTCCGGAGGGTTCGTCCGGTGCGGGCGACCGGTGGTGGGGAGGTAATGGGGAGGCGTCTTCCGGTGCTGCCGCATTCGCCACGGACAAGGCAAACTGACTGTTGCGACTGGGCGGTGGGGCAGACCGTCGGCGGCAGCAGAGGCAGGGGGAGTGCGATGGACGGCGTACCTCGGGTACCGGAGCAGCGGGCTCCGGCATCCGGTCCGCAGCCCGGCGAGGGCACCCGGCGCGAGAACCGGCACCAGGACCGGCCCCCGCAGCGCGACGCCGTGCGCTTCAGTGTGCTCGGGCCCGTCCGCGCCTGGCGCGGCGGCGAGCCCCTCAGTACCGGGTCGCCGCAGCAGCGCGCCCTGCTGGTCGCCCTCCTGCTCCGCGACGGCCGGACCGTGACGGCGGCCGAGCTGATCGACGGCATCTGGGGCGAGGACCCGCCGTCGCAGGCGCTGGCGGCGGTACGGACGTACGCCTCCAGGCTGCGCAAGGCACTGGACCCGGAGGTCCTGGTCAGCGAGTCGGGCGGGTACGCGATAAGGGCGGGCGCCGGCACCCTCGACCTGGCCGTCGCGCAGGAGCTGGCCGCCGACGCCGAGAAGTGCCGCGCCTCCGGCGACCGCTACCAGGCCCGGACCCTGATCAACAAGGCGCTCGGCCTGTGGGACGGCGAACCGCTGGCCTCGGTCCCGGGCCCGTACGCCGAGAACCAGCGCGCCCGGCTGGAGGAGTGGCGGCTCCAGCTCACCGAGACCCGCCTCGACCTGGACCTGGAGGTCGGCTGCCACGCGGAGGCCATCTCGGAACTGACCGCGCTGACGGCCGCGCACCCCCTGCGCGAGCGCCTGCGCGAGCTGCTGATGCTCGCCCTCTACCGCAGCGGCCGCCAGGCGGAGGCCCTGGCGGTGTACGCCGACACCCGCCGCCTGCTCGCCGACGAGCTGGGCGTGGACCCGCGCCCCGAGCTCTCCCACCTCCAGCAGCGCATCCTGGCGGCCGACGCGGACCTGGCCCGCCCGGTGGAACCGCCGCCGTCGGCCACGCCGGCGGTCGTACGCCCCGCGCAGCTGCCGGCCACCGTGCCCGACTTCACCGGCCGCCTGTCCTTCGTACGCGAACTGGGCGACCGCCTGGCCGCGGCCGAGAGCAGCGTCATGGCGGTGTCGGCGCTGGCCGGCATCGGCGGCGTGGGCAAGACGACCCTCGCGGTGCACGTGGCCCACGCGGCCCGCCCGCACTTCCCGGACGGCCAGCTGTACGTCGACCTCCAGGGCGTGGACTCGCGCGCGGCGGAACCGGAAACGGTCCTGGGCGCCTTCCTGCGCGCCCTGGGCACCCCCGACACCGCCGTCCCCGACACCCTGG
Source organism: Streptomyces altiplanensis (assembly GCF_053591575.1). NCBI lineage: Bacteria > Bacillati > Actinomycetota > Actinomycetes > Kitasatosporales > Streptomycetaceae > Streptomyces > Streptomyces altiplanensis. The sequence goes on from NZ_JBSFUB010000003.1 coordinate 69,274, forward strand.
ACGAACGCGCCGCCCTCTACCGCTCGACCCTCGACGGCCGCCGCGTCCTGGTCCTCCTGGACAACGCCCGGGACGCCTCGCAGATCCGCCCCCTGCTCCCCGGCACGACGGGGAGCGCGGCACTGGTGACGAGCCGGGCGCGGATGGTGGACCTGGCGGGGGCGCACCTGATCGACCTGGACGTCATGTCCCCCGAGGAGGCCCTCCAGCTCTTCACGAAGATCGTGGGAGAGGAACGGGTCGCCTCCGAGCGCGAGGCGGCCCTGGACGTCGTGGGCGCCTGCGGCTTCCTCCCCCTGGCCATCCGCATCGCGGCCGCCCGCCTGGCGGCCCGCCGCACCTGGACGGTCTCGGTCCTGGCGGCGAAACTGGCGGACGAACGCCGCCGCCTCGACGAACTCCGGGCCGGCGACCTGGCCGTGAAGGCCACCTTCGAGCTCGGCTACGGCCAGCTGGAACCGCAGCAGGCCCGCGCCTTCCGCCTCCTGGGCCTGGCGGACGGCCCGGACATCTCCCTGGCCGCTGCGGCGGCCGTACTGGACCAGCCCCTCCAGGCCACGGAGGACCTCCTGGAGTCCCTGGTCGACACGTCCCTCCTGGAATCGGCGGCCCCCGGCCGCTACCGCTACCACGACCTGGTCCGCCTCTACGCGCGTGCCTGCGCGGAACGCGACGAACAGCCCCCGGCGGAGCGCGAGCGGGCGCTGTCCCGGCTGCTGGACTTCTACCTGGCGACGGCGGCGGCTGTGTACGCGCTGGAACGGCCGGGGGACCGGCTGGCCGACCACCTTGAACCCACCGAGTTTCCGGGCCTCGCGTTTCCGGACCGTCACACCGCGCAGGACTGGCTGTACTCCGAAGCCAACTCCCTGCTGGCGTGCGTACAGCAGTCCTCCGAACCCGGCATGCTCCGCCGGGCCGTAGACCTGCTGTGGGCGGCCAAGGACCTGGCCGAGTCAGGCGCCAACGCCAAACAGTACGAGGCAGCGGCCACGGCCGTACGCGAGAAAGCACTGGCATGCGGCGACGCGCGTGCCGAGGGGCGCGCGCTCACCGCGCTGACCAACGTCCACCTCGTCGCCGGCCGCTTCGACCAGGCCGATCAGGACGCACAACGCGCGATGCTGCTTGCCGAGAACGCAAGAGACCCGCTCCCCAGCTGTTGGGCCCCCAACGACAGGGGCATCATCGCGATCTATCAGAACCGGCACGCCGACGGCGAGGGGTACCTGAACCAGGCGATCGCAAATTTCCGCCTCGGCAAGAATCGCCCCGGCGAGGCCAGTGCACTGTGCAACCTGTCACGCGTCCACCTCGCAATGGGCCAGACAGCCAGCGCCGTCGCCCTCGCCCAGCAGGGCATCGATATCTACGACTCCATGGGGCACTCCCTCCGGGGCGCGAACGGCCGGTACGCCCTCGGCCTGGCGCTGACTCAGTCCGGACAGTTCTCCGATGCCACGGACAGGCTCATGGAGGCACTGGAAGTGTTCCGCGACAGTCGTCAGCGCCTGTGGGAGGGGATGACGCTGTTCCGAATCGCGGAAGTCGACCTGGCGGCGTGCCGGCCGGCAGCGGCGGCCGCCAGGGCGGAGCAGGCACTCGCCATCCTCCGAGGTATCGGCGGAGAGTGGCGGCGCGGCAATGTACTCACCGTCCTCGGTCGCGCTCTTCATCAGATCGGGCAGATCGGCCGGGCCCAGGTCTGCTGGCGCGAAGCCGTCGCCATCTACGAGGAATTGAGCTCTCCGGAAGCAGCCGACGTCCGGTCGCTCCTGGCACCGGTGGCCACCGCCTGACGCCCCGTGCAGGGCGTTCATTGAACGTTTATCACCGCCCGGCATGCTCGTACCTGTCGATCCGTCGCGTCGGGGGGCATGCGGATCGCCGGAGAAGGCCGCGCACTAAGGTGAACGGCCCTGAGACGCCCGTCCGGCAGTCCACGGGGGAACAGCCGGGCGGGCATCGCCGGTCCATCGAGCAGAGCCAGTCACACAGGGGAGCAGACCATCATGAGTGAGACGAAGAAGACCGAGCCCGTCCTCAAGCCGCAGGACAACCACGCCACAGGCACGGGTGACGACGCCGTCACCACCATGGACAACCACGCCACAGGCACGGGTGACGGTGCTGCTACCCCGCAGGACAACCACGCCACGAGCGAGCCTGCGTAACAAAGACCTTCCTGACGGGGAACGGCCGCGGTGGCGCGGAGGGGGAGCCACCGCGGCCGCCGCATGTCCGGCGGCCGCCAATGACCGAGCCTCCCCGTGGCGCCGCAGCCGGCCCCGCGACGGCAGCCGAACAGCCCCTGTCCGCACACGCATTGACCGTGTTCGTCACGACCTCCGGCGTGGGCCGCGCCGCGTTGTCCGCGAGGTCGTCACCGGGGTCCGCACCCGCGCTCCATGCCCGGAAGGACGCCCCCGGCGCCGTCCTCACCGCATGGGCAGCCCGGCTCCGGGCCGTCCGGGGCAGCCGCACTCCGCCCATCCCACCGGCAGACCGTCGCGCATCCGCCGGACGGCTGCGGGCTCGCGCGCCGGGTGTGCGGGCGTCAGGAGACGACGCGCTCGACGTTGGACAGGGTGCACCTGCCGCCGGAGGTCTCGCCCTCCTTGGGGACGTACGGGGTGGCGACGTCGAGCTTGTCGGTCGCCCCCGCCAGCACCATCGGCATGGTGGTGTAGCGGTCGCCGAGGCTCGTGCCGCTCGGGTCGGTGAACGAGACCGTGAAGGTGTAGGTGTAGTTCTGGGACGAGCTGCTGTTGGTGGCGCTGACGGTGGCGACCATGCCGCGGGAGACGTCGTACACGCAGGAGTCGATCCGTACGTCCCTGACGTCCCTGCTTCTGCTGCTGGAGCCGGACCCCGAAGTGGTGGAGCCGGTCGTGGTGGAACTGCCCGACGTGGAGTAGTCGTCGTCGTAGCCCGAACCGCCGCTGCTGCTACTGCTCGAACTGCTGCTGCCGCTGCTGCTGTTGTCGCAGCCGCCACCGCCGGAGCCCCGGGCCCCGGTCAGTGCGAAGACGGCGATACCGAAAACGGCGACAGCGCGGACATGGCGAAGCTGCACGCTTCAACCCCCGTTGAAATCGTAGATTCTGGTGCTCGATTGACGAGCGCACGTCACCCTAGTGCGGTGCCGGACGCGCCTGCAAACGTGTGTTTGCAGGCGCGCTGACGCCGTGATGCCACCGGCCGGGCGCAGGTCGGACGCGGGTCGGGTGCAGGTCGGGCGCGGGTCGGGCGCGGGTGTCCGGTGGCCGGCCCGTCGCCGTGCCCTTCGCCGCGACCAGGGCGTGCGCGCACCGGTGTTTTCGCGCCACCGCGGGAAGCCGCCGGGGCCTCGAAGCGCTACCGCGCACGGTTGCCGACGGCCTCGGCGGCGAGGACGCCGCGTCCACGACCGGAGACGCCGCATCCACGGCCGGACACGAGCGGCGCTCCAGGCCGGCATCTCGGAATGGCTGGCTATGGTCGGTAGTTGACACTGATCGCGGCATCGGGCACGGCCGGCCATGGCGCCAGGTAGTACTCAACGGGGAACGGGGAACGGGGAACATGGCAAAGGGTGGCAATACAGGGGGAAGCAATCACGCCAACCGGGTCTTCCGGGTCCAACGGGCCTTCACCGAGCTCCTGGGGCAGGTGCACGGCCCCGGAGAGCTCGCCGAGGCGACCGGGCTGGACGACTCCACGGTGCACCGCATCCTGCAGTCCGGCGTCCACGACGGCATCTTCTTCCGTGAGAGCCGTGGTCTCTACCGGCTCGGTTCCGGCGCCGCGCGTCTCGGCCTGAAGGCGCTCACACACGCGCCCAACGCCGAGGTCGCGCACGGCGTGCTGGAGAGGCTGCGCGCGGACACCGGCGGGGGGCTCGTGTTCCTCTTCGCCGTGGCTCCCTTCGGTGGCGCCAGGAAGCAGTGCCTGGACATGGCTGTCGGCAACTCCGACCTGTCCGAACTCAACCTCAGCCATCGCGCGCTGCTGGTGATCTTCCAGTCGTTGCGTACGGGCGCCTCCGGCCGGGCGATCCTCGCCCACCTCCCGGAGGTGATCCAGGAGGGCGTCCTCGCCGAGCCGCTCCCCGCGGAGGCCGGGCCGGGCGCGTACCGCGACGAGGGGGCTCTGCTCGCCTCCCTCAAGACCGTGCGGGAGCAGGGGATCGCCATCGGGATCGAGGAGTGCGCGGCGGGCTGGAGCGGCTGCGCGGCCCCGGTCCTCTGGGACGGGCTGATCATGGGGTCCATCTTGGTGCTCAAGCCCATGGCCGATGTGCCGCAGTGGTCCGACAGCCTCGTCGAGCCCATCAGGAGGGCCGCCGCCGCGTTCACCGAGGCGGGCGGCTGCGGCGCCTGGTCGTCCGAGACCCCCAGCTCCTACTGAACCGCGTGCGACGGCCGCGGCTCTGCCGACCGGTCACGCAATAACAGCGAAACCTGGCTGTCACATTACCTCGACCGACCAGTCGCTTTTCTCACGGAGCGGGAAATACCGCTTTCTCGGCAGGCGAAAGACGATGCCCGTTTCTCGCCTGCCGGGAGAGCCGGGCCCTGCGCATTCTCACCCTGCGGGAAAGTTTTATCTTTCTTGACAGTCCCCACTGCGGGTAGTTGATACTCGAAGGGCGGAGAGCCGGAGAACCGGAGCGCCGATAGCTTCGGTCTGCTGTCAGAGGGAGCTGAATTGACCCGCACCGTAGTCACCTGTTCGTACGCGCAGGAGAAAGAGGGGGAGGCCGGTCCGGTGCTCTGCGCCACATGTCAGACCGCCGAAGGCGATGCCGGACTGCCGCTCTGGCAGCAGGCGTCGGACCGGGCGGCGCTGCTGTCCCGGCGCGAGGCGGAGGTTTTCGGGCTCCTCGGAAGGGGATATTCCAACCGCAGCATCGCCCAATACCTCGACATCACCGAGCGGACCGTCAAGTTCCACGTTGCTCAGGTACTGAGTAAATTGCGTGTTGAATCCAGGTTACAAGCCGGCCTCGTCGCCCACACATATCGCCACCTGTACCAAGGTACAGTTCCCGACCGAATGGGCGCTCGATAGGGTTTTCCTGAAAACAGCGGCCGGAGATCCGGCCTAATTAACCAGGAATTTTCCGGGACGCACCCTGCGGAGGATTCAGCTCCGATGAATCCTCCGCTCGTCACTCCACGGTGACGGAGAAAGGTCACGCCCATGACGGCCCGCCCCGCCGCTCTCACCGGGAGTCCGGCACCCTCACCCACCCCACCTCCTCCTCACACTCCTCACGCCCCCGAGGCCGCGCCGCCGGACATGCGCGGCAGCGTCGGCAACCTGCGCGCCACACGTCTGGACGCCGAGCGGGGACCCGGCTCGCGCGCCACCGAGCAGCAGCACGCGCGGGGCAAGCTGACCGCGCGGGAACGCCTGGACCTCCTCTTCGACGAGGGCTCGTTCACCGAGACCGAGCAGCTGCGCCGGCACCGGGCCACCGGCTTCGGCCTGGAGAACCGCCGGCCGTACACCGACGGCGTCGTCACGGGCTGGGGCACGGTCCACGGCCGCACCGTCTTCGCGTACGCCCACGACTTCCGCATCTTCGGCGGCTCGCTCGGCGAGGCGCACGCGGAGAAGATCCACAAGGTCATGGACATGGCCGTGAAGGCCGGCGCGCCGCTCGTGTCGCTCAACGACGGGGCGGGCGCCCGTATCCAGGAAGGCGTCTCGGCGCTGGCCGGCTACGGCGGGATCTTCCGGCGCAACACCCGGGCGTCGGGGGTGATCCCGCAGATATCGGTGATGCTCGGCCCGTGCGCGGGCGGCGCCGCCTACTCCCCCGCCCTGACGGACTTCGTGTTCATGGTCCGCGAGACCTCGCAGATGTTCATCACCGGGCCGGACGTGGTCCAGGCCGTGACGGGTGAGGAGATCACGCAGAACGGCCTGGGCGGCGCGGACGTCCACGGCACGGTCTCCGGCGTCGCCGGTTTCGTCTACGACGACGAGGAGGAGTGCCTGGAGGAGGTGCGCCACCTCCTGTCCCTGCTGCCCTCCAACAACCGGGAGCTGCCCCCCGTGCTCGGCACGGGCGATCCCGCCGGCCGGCGGACCGACGCGCTCGTCGACCTGGTGCCCGCCGAGGGCAGCCGCCCGTACGACATGCGCGCGGTGATCCAGGAGATCGTCGACGACGGGGAGCTGCTGGAGGTGCACGCGGGCTGGGCGGGCAACATCATCTGCGCGCTGGCCCGGATGGACGGGCAGCCCGTCGGCATCGTGGCGAACCAGCCCGCCGTGCTGGCCGGCGTACTGGACATCCACGCCTCCGAGAAGGCCGCCCGGCACATCTCCACCTGCGACGCCTTCAACATCCCCCTGATCACCCTGGTCGACGTGCCCGGCTTCCTGCCCGGCGTGGACCAGGAGCACAACGGCATCATCCGGCACGGCGCCAAGCTGCTGTACGCGTACTGCAACGCCACCGTGCCGCGTATCTCGCTGGTGCTGCGCAAGGCGTACGGCGGCGCGTACATCGTCATGGACTCGCAGTCCATCGGCGCCGACCTGACCTACGCCTGGCCGACGAACGAGATCGCGGTCATGGGCGCCGAAGGCGCGGCGAACGTCATCTTCCGCCGGGAGATCGCCGCCTCCGACGACCCGGAGGCGACCCGTGCCCGGCTGGTCAAGGAGTACAAGACGGATCTGATGCATCCGTACTACGCCGCCGAGCGCGGCCTCGTCGACGATGTCATCGACCCGTCGCACACGCGCTCCGCGCTCGTCGAGGCGCTGCGTGTGCTGCGTACCAAGGACGCCGACCTGCCGTCGCGCAAGCACGGCAACCCGCCGACGTGACGGGCGCCGTGAGCACCTGTCTCCAGGTGGTCCGGGGCTGCCCGGACGACGTCGAACTGGCCGCCGTCGTCGCGGTGCTGAGCACCGTGGCCGGACGCCCCGGCGCCGGTCCGGCCGTGGCGCCGGGTCCGGCGAGGGCGGCCTGGGGCGGTGACGGCCACCGGTCGCGCCCAGCCGGGTCCTGGCGCTCCGGGGGCCGTACGCGGCCGGGACCGCCCGCACCGGTACGGCCCGCACCGGGCCGGACCGCTTCATGACCGCGCCCCGCGAGGACCGGGGAGCCGCGCCCGTTCGCCCCGGGCGCGCACCTTCCGCCCTCGCCCCTGTTCCCCCGCCGGCCTTCTTCGACGCATTCGACTGGGAGCGGATCGTGGAACACCCACTCAACCCGATCGACGAGGTCTTCCTCGCCATGGACCGGGACATCGGCATGGTCCATGGCCAGTTCCTGCGGTTCGACGGGACTCCTCCTTCGCTGGACGTGCTGCACGACCACCTGGCGGACCGGCTGCCCCGGCTCTCCCGGCTGACCCACCGGGCGGGCAGCGAAAGGCGAAGGACGTTCCGCGCTCCCAGTCCCGGCTTCGACCTGCGCGACCACGTCCGGGAGGTGGAGCTCCCGGCCGGGACCACGCTGGACGAGGCGCTCGGCGTCCTGGCCCGTCAGCCGTTGCCCGCGTCCGGCCCCCTGTGGTCGGTCCACCTCGTCCACGGGTACGCCGTCGGGGAGTACGCCGTGTGCTACCGGGTCCACCACGGCCTGGAGGACGGAATGGGCGCGGCCCACGTCGTCGCCGTCCTGTTCGGTGCCCCCCGGCAGCCGGGGCGGGCGGGACAGGACGAGCAGCGGAACGGTCCGCTGTTCACCGCGGGGCCCGTGGAGCTGCTGCGCGGGACGCTCAGCGTGGGCGCGGGGCTGGCGCGCGCTCTGGTGCCCGCCCGGTTGTGGCCGAAGGCGCCCCGGCCCGGCCCCGGACACCTCGCCGTGTGCAGCACCGGCGCCACCTGGCACGAACTGAGCAGGCTGGGCAGGAAGCACGGCGGCACCGTCAACGACACCTTCCTCATGGCGCTGTGGGGTGCGCTGGCCGCCTGGAGCGCGTCGGGGGAGGGCAACGACGTACGGTCGGCATTCCGGTCCGCCCCCGTGCCGGTGCGCATGCCGCTGAGCACCCGCCACACGGGCGAGGAGGCGGCCGTCGGCAACCACCTCACCACAGCGACCGTCGTGCTCCCCGGCCGGGACCTGCCGCCCGCCGAGGCTTTCGCCCAGCTCGTCGAGAGCACCCACCGGATGCGCTCCAGCGGTCTGCGGCCGGCCGGCAGGGCCTTCGTCGCCCTGCTGCCGTCCGCCGTGACCCGGTGGACCGTCAGGCGCCTGCTCAGCCCCCGCTCGGCGCCGCTGTACGCCTCCAACTACACCGTGCCGAAGAACCTTTGCTTCAAGGGCGACCCCGTGATGGACGCGATCCCGCTCGGTGTGCTCCTGCCGGGCAATCCCCTGTCCGTGACGCTGCTGTCCTGCGGCTCCCGGGTCCGGGTGAGCTTCCTGTACGACCGCAGGCTTCCGGGAGCGCAACGGCTGGCGGCCCTGTGGCGCGAAGCACTGGACGCGCTGGACGCGCTGGACCCACCGGCCGCACTGAACACACCGGCCGCTCCGGACCAGCTGTCCACGTACTGACCCGCCACCGCCACGGCCCCGTTCCGCCCTCTCCGGCGCACCCGTGCCACCCACCCCCACGGAGGATCTTTCATGTCAAGCAGGTCCAGTTCACGCGGACATTCCGTATGGACGCTCCTCGTGACCGGCCTCGCGGTCTTCATGGCGGCGTTGGACAACCTCGTCGTCATCACGGCCCTGCCGGCGATCCAGGAGTCCCTCGACACGAGCCTGCAGGACCTGGAATGGACGGTGAACGCCTACACCCTGGCCTTCGCGGTCTTCCTCATGGCCGGCGCGGCGGCCGGTGACCGCTTCGGCCGCCGCCGGATGTTCGTGGTGGGGCTCGTGGTGTTCACCGCCGCGTCCGCGGCGTGCGCGATGGCCGACACCTCGGAGCAGCTGATCATCGCCCGCGCGGTGCAGGGCTTCGGCGCGGCCATCGTCATGCCGCTGACCCTGACGCTGCTGACCGTCGCGGTCCCGGCCCGCCGGCGCGGCCTCGCCCTCGGCATCTGGGGCGCGCTGAGCGGTCTCGCGGTCGCGCTCGGCCCGCTGATCGGCGGCGCCGTCGTCGAGGAGATCTCATGGGAGTGGATCTTCTGGGTGAACGTGCCGATCGGTGTCGTGGTGCTGGCGCTGAGCCTGTGGAAGCTGGCCGAGAGCAGGCTCCCCGAAAGCCCGCTCGACCCGGTCGGCACCGTCCTGGTGAGTGTCGGCATGTTCGGCGTGGTCTACGCCCTCGTACGGACCACCGAGCACGGCTGGGCCAGCGGCGAGGTGCTGGCCTACCTGATCGGCGGGGCGGTGTTCCTCGTGGCCTTCGTCGCCTGGGAGGTGCGCACCCCCCACCCGATGCTGCCGATGCGGCTGTTCCGCAACCGCTCGTTCAGCGCGGTCAACGCCGCCAGCCTGCTGATGTTCGCCGCCATGTTCGGGCTGGTCTTCCTGCTGACCCAGTTCATGCAGAACATCCAGGGGTTCTCGCCGCTGGAGGCGGGTGTGCGGATGCTGCCGTGGACCGCGATGCCCGTCCTGGTCGCTCCGCTCGCCGCCCTGCTGACCGCACGGTTCGGCAACCGGCTGGTGGTGGCCGTGGGGCTGCTGTTCGAAGCCGTCGGCCTCGGCTGGCTCGCCTCGGTGACCCGCGTGCACACCGACTACGCGGACCAGGTCCCCGGCCTGGTGCTCGGCGGCATCGGACTCGGGCTGTTCTTCGCACCCGTCGCCGAGATGGCCATGAACATCGTCTCCCGGCGCGACCAGGGAGTCGCCTCCGGGGCCAACAACACCTTCCGCGAACTCGGCGGCGTACTCGGGGTGGCGGTACTGACCTCGGTGTTCACCGCACAGGGCGGATACGGCTCCCCGCAGGAATTCGTGGACGGCCTGGTTCCCGCCTCGTGGATCGGCGCCGGAATCGCGGCCCTCGGCTGCCTCTCCATTCTCGCCGCCCCCCGCCGTTCCAAGGAACAGCAGGACGCATGGCAGGAAAGCGGGAGCCGGGACTCCGAAGAGTCCCCGGACGCCGGCCGGCTGGAGCCCTCGCACCGGTAGGTCCACCGGTCGTCACGAATCCGCCCATCAGTCGATTGGCCCGGGAGTCGAGATGTACGACGTTGTTGTTGTGGGTGCACGGGTCAGCGGAGCCTCCACAGCGCTGCTGCTGTCAAAAGCGGGTTACAAAGTGCTGTTGCTCGACCGGGCCGTGTTCCCGGGCGGAAAAGCGGCGGCGACCAACCTGGTCCACCCGCCGGGCATTCTCCGGCTGAAACGCTGGGGGCTGCTCGACGAGCTGACGGCCACCGGCTGCCCGCCCATTCACGAGTACGGTCTGCGCAGCGGCCCGGTGGAACTGATGGCCCGTCTGCCGAGCGTCGACGGGGTGGGCGAGGCGTACTCGCCGGACCGCGGCAAGCTGGACCGGATCCTGCTGGACGCCGCCGTCAAGGCCGGGGCGGAACTGCGCGCGGGTGTCTCGCTCCGCGGGCTCGTCACGGACGACGACGGCACCGTGACCGGCGTGCGGGGGGAGACGGAGGACCGTACCCCGGTGGTCGAGCGCGCCCGCGTCGTGGTGGGGGCGGACGGCTCCAATTCCACGCTCGCCCGCCTGGTCGGTGCCGAGAAGTACGACGCCCACCCGGTCCTCAACAAGAGCCACTGGTCCTACTGGGAGGGGCTGCCGCACGACGGGCGGGTACGCACCTACCGCCACGCCGGCAAGCACGCCTTCACCTGGCCGACCCACGACGGCCTGACCATCGTCGGAGTGGCGCTGCCGGTCGGCGACTTCAAGGCGGCGAGCGAGGAGGAACGGGACCGTACGGTCATCTCCGCGTTCGAGGAAGTGGACCCGCAGCGGGCCGAACTGCTGCGCCGGACCAGCCGCGTCGACCGGTGGATGACGGGGGCGGTACCCAACTTCCTGCGCCGCTCGCACGGCCCCGGCTGGGCCCTGGCCGGGGACGCCGGATACACCCGGGACCCGATCACCGCCGCGGGGATCACCGACGCGCTGCGCGGGGCCGAACTCCTCGCGCAGGCCCTCGACGCGGGCCTTTCCGGGAGCGAGCCGCTGCCCGCGGCGCTCGCCCGCTTCGGCCGGGAGCGTGACGACCTGGTCACCGGCCACTACCGCTACACCCTCGACCACGCGACGATCGCGAACCACACCCGCGAGGAAATCGAGTTCATTCGCGCGATGAGCCGCAGCCCCACCCACGGCCGTGAGATGGTCGGAATGTTCGCCACCATGGTCAGCCCTTCGGAGTTCTACTCGGCGGCCAACATCCACGCCCTGCTCGACCATCTGGAGCCGGGCAGCGGGCCGGGCTGGAAATTGCGGATGGTGCGCTGGCTCGTACGCGGAGCCCCCCGGCACATTCCCGCGGCCACCCGTTTCGGCGACCGGCTGATCGCCGAGAACCTCGGACCCATGGGCCAGTACCTGACCTGAGCCCGCAGTCCCCGAATTCCCGCTCACCGCTTACCGATCACAGATCACCGATCACCGATCACCGAATTCGTGATTCCCGCACATCCCATCACCGGCACCACCATGGAGGCACCACCATGTCCGACCACACTTCCAGGGACCTGCGCACCACCTTCCTCTTCCCCGGCCAAGGGGGTTTCGACGGCGAAGCCCTCCGCATGGCGAAGGACAAGTACCCGCAGGTCCGGCGCGTCTTCGAGCGAATCGACACGGAGACCCTGAACCTGTTCTCGCGCCGAATAACCGACATGCTCTTCGGCCCGGAGAAGACGGATCTGCGCGAGCTCCTCGACGGCGACCCGTGGGCTTCCCAGGTGGCCATCTACGGCGCGGGCCTGGCCGCCTGCGAGGTGCTGACCGCCCAGGGAGCGCGGCCGGACGTCCTCGTCGGCCACAGCCTCGGTGAGATCACCGCCCTGGTGGCCGCCGGTGCCTTCTCGGTCGAGGACGGCGTACGCATCGTCGCCCAGCGCGTGGCGGTGATCCAGCGGCAGGACGGCATCGAGGGCCGCATGGTGGCGCTGTCGGCGAACGCCGACCGGGCCCGCCGGCTCCTGGAACTGCTGGACGACCCGATGCTGGCCGTCGCCACCGAGAACCACGACGAGCAGACCGTGGTGAGCGGCCCGGGCGAGGTCCTCGACCGGGTGGTGGCGATCGCCGGACAGCTGGGCATCGGCGCCATCGAGATCGACGCGCCCTTCCCCTTCCACACCCCGGCCCTGGCACCTGCGGTCCCCGACTTCGCCGCCTATGTGGGCAAGCTGGACCAGTACCCGCTGCGGAACCTGGTGTACTCGCCGATCCTCCAGCGCTACTACGAGCCGGACGACGCCCTGGCCGACCGCCTGGCGGAGCACTTCGTCACCCCGGTCCGGTTCGCCGCCGCCGTGCGCCACCTGCGGGAGGCCGGTGTCACCACGTTCGTGGAGGCGGGCGGCCGGGCCGCGCTGTCCAAGCTGGTCACCCGTCTGACCAAGGGGTCGGACGTACGGGTCCTGGCCTCGCTGGCGGTCGACGGAGACGGAGGGCTGGCTCTCGAGGCCACCGTGCGGGCCCTGGCGGACGCGGGTCTGGCCGACGCCGGCCGGACCCCGGGGCTCGCCGGGCTGCTGGCTCCGTCGGTGCCCGTCGACGTCTTCGAGGCGTACTGGAACGAGCACGGCGACGAGGTCGTCCGGCGCGTCACCGGCGACCTCGTCGCCTACCAGCGGGCGCGGGCAGCCGCCGCGGCGCCCGAGGAGTCCTCGTCCGCGGAGACCTCGTCCGCCGCGCCCTCGTCCGCGGCCGAGGAGACCGGTGCCCCCGCGGGGGTCCCGACCCGTGCGGAGGTCGCCGCCGAGCTGCGGGCCCTGTACGCCGAGGCCCTGGAGTACCCCGAAGAGGTCTTCGAGGACGAGGTGCAGCTGGAGGCCGAACTCGGCGTCGACTCGGTCAAGCAGGTCGAGCTGCTCTCCCGCGTCTCCAAGCGCTACGGCCTGCCGACACGGCAGTCGGGCTTCCGCATCGACAACTACAACACGATGGGCAAGGTCGTCGAATTCGTGCTCGCGGAGCTGGCCGGCCAGAAGCCCGTCACCACCGGCTGACGAGGCCCGGACCGCTCCCGCTCGTTCTCCCGTCCCAGAAGGGCACGTGTTCCATGACAGACCTCACCGGCAAGGTGGCCCTGGTCACCGGCGGTTCGAAGGGGGTGGGGAAAGCCGTCGCGCGGGAACTCGCCGCGCGCGGCGCCTCCATCGTCCTCAACTACTTCCACTCGCACGACCAGGCCAAGCGGACACGCGACGAACTGGTCGCGGAAGGCTTCCGCGTCGACCTCGTCCGCGCCTCGGTGGCGCGGCAGGAACAGGTCGACCGGATGTTCGCGGAGATCGACCGGCTGCACGGCCGGCTCGACATCCTCGTCAACAACGCGGCGGACGGCGCGCTGCTGCCGTTGGAGGAGATCACCGACGACCACCTCGACAAGGCACTCGAGACCAACTACAAGGGCGGGCTGCGCTGTGCGCGCGCCGCCGCGCCGCTGATGGCCAGGGGCGGTGGTGGATCGGTCGTCACCGTCTCCGCGCTCGGCGGCTCGCAGATGGTGATGGCGAACTACCTGGCCTGCGCTCCGGCGAAGGCCGCGGCCGAGGCCGCGTCACGGTACCTCGCCGTGGAGCTGGCCCCGCTGGGCATCCGCGTCAACACGGCGTCCGCGGCCATGCTCAGCAGTGAGGTGGCGGACAAGTTCCCCCGGGCAGCGGAGATGCAGGACGTCATCGCGCGGGCCACACCCTGGGGGCGGCTCGGCACGCCGGAGGAGTTCGCCACCGTCGTGGCCTTCCTCGCCTCCGACGACGCGCGCTGGATCACCGGTCAGGTCGTCCTCGCCGACGGCGGGCTCACGCTCGGCGCGGCCCTGCTCTCACCTCCCGCGACAGAGGGACGTGACGCGGAGCCGGTCACGGAGAAGGACACCGAGGAGGACACCGAAGAGGTCCTCGAAGAGCACGCCGAAGAGGCCCCCGCCGGACGGCGGACCGAGCCCGGGCCCGGGCTTGAGCCCGGGGCGGAACCCGAGCCCGAGCCCGAGCCCGTGGCGGAGTTCGGTGACGACTCGATCGCCGTCGTGGGCATGGGGCTGGCCGTCGCGGGGGCGAACAGCCCGGAGGAGTTCTGGAAGCTCCGCATGACGGGCGACGAGCTGTTCGTCAAGGTCCCCCAGGACCGCTGGCAGCACGAGAGTTTCCACGCGGTGGACACGGCGGCCGAGGACAAGGCGTACGCCGACCACTGTGTGTTCATCACCGACTTCACACCCGTCCCGGGTGCCCTGGACGGGATGGAGGGGAGTTCCGAAGAGCAGGAGCTGACCACCAAGTGGCTGCGCCACAGCCTGGTCCAGGCACTCGACGGAGTCCACTACAGCGACAGCGACAGCTGCTCCTTCGTGGTCGGCTACACCCCGGACGGCAGCCAGCACCTGGAGGAGGCCGGCGTCCTCGCCAGCATGACCCGGACGGCCCACGGCATCGTCGACGACCTGGCGATGCCCGACGGGGAGCGGGCCGCGCTGCGTGAGGGCATCGACGAGTCGCTCACCCGCCGGTACTGGCGCGGGGAGCAGAACCCGTCACGCTTCCTGCCGCACCGGGTCGGCGAGCTGGCCATGAAGGGCATCCTGCCGTCGTCCACCGAACTCCACATGGTCGACACCGCGTGCTCCTCGTCGCTCTACGCCATCGACATCGCCGCCAAGGGCCTGCTGATGGGCAAGCAGGACATCGCCGTCTGCGGTGGGGCCTTCGCCCTGGCCCCGCGCGGCACCGTGCTCTTCTCCAAGCTCCAGGGGCTGTCCAAGAGCGGCAAGGTGCACGCCCTGGACGAGGCCGCCGACGGCGTGATCTTCGCCGACGGCGCGGCCCTGGTCGTCCTCAAGCGGCTGAGCAAGGCCCAGGAGGACGGCGACCAGGTGCTCGGCGTACTGCGGGCGTTCGGCTCCTCCTCCGACGGCAAGGGCAAGGCGATCTACGCCCCGAACTCGGCCGGCCAGAGCCTGGCGGTGCGGCGTGCGCTGGAGAACGGCGCCGTCGACGGCGCCGACGTGGACTGGATCAACGCGCACGCGACCGGAACGCCCGCCGGTGACCTCGCGGAGTTCACCACCTTGCGCGAGCACTTCGGCACGACGCGTCCGACCGCCGTCACCTCCAACAAGTCCCTGATCGGCCACACCGGCTGGGCCGCGGGAGTCGTCTCGCTCATCGAGAACCTGATGGGTCTGGAGCAGCAGACCGTTCCCGGTCAGTACCGCTTCACCAACCCCCGCGAGGACTTCCGCCTCGCCGAAACCGAACTGGAGATCTCCGCCGAGGCGGCGCCGTGGCCCCGGCACAGCGGCCGTCCCCGGCTCGCGGCCGTCTCCGGGTTCGGCTTCGGCGGCACCAACGCCCACCTCATCGTCTCCGAGAACCGGCCCCGCACCGAGGCGCCGGCAGCGAAGACCCCGGCGGGAACGGCCCCGGCGGGGACCATCCCCGCCACCCGGAAGCCGGACACCGACAGCCGGGTGGCCGTCGTCGGCTGGTCGACCCACCTGCCCGGCCTGACGGGGCACGAAGAGGTGTCGCGCTGGCTGGCCGGCGGGAAGCAACCGCTCGACAGCTTCGGCGGCGACTACCCGTCGCCGCCGTTCAGCGAGGTCCGGCTGCCGCCCAAGACCATCCGGGCCCTGGACCGGTGCCAGCTGATGATCCTGCAGTGCGCGCACCAACTCCGGGACCGCCTGCCCGAGTTCTGGGACGAGCAGGCCCGCAAGACCGGTGTCTTCGTCGGCCACATGGGCCCGACCCGGGCCGCGATGCTGTACGCGAACCGGTGCTACCTCGACGACGTCGGCCGGGCGCTCGCCGATTCGCCGCTGGCCGGCTCCCCCGCGGCGGCGCAGGTCCTCGACCGGCTGCGCGAGCGGGTCCGGGGGATGATCCCGGCGTCCAACGAGGACGCGTTCCCCGGCCAGATGCCCAACATCATCTCCGCGCGGGTGTCGAACTACTTCGACCTCAACGGCCCGAACATGACGATGGACTCCGGCTTCGCCTCCGCGCTGTCGTCGATCACCTCGGCCGGCCGCTACCTGCGCACCGGCGAGCTGGACTTCGCCCTCGCCGGCGGCATCAACGGCAACAGCCTCCCGGAGTACCGCGCCCTGATCGGCGAGCTGCTCCCGGAGAGCGAGCAGCACCTGGCCGAGGGCGCCTTCCTGTTCGCCCTGACCACCGAGGAGCGGGCGAAGAGCGCGGGCCTGCCGGTCCTCGCGTACGTCGACGAAGCGCTCGACAGCGCGGCCGCACAGGCCGGCGCCGTACCCGAGCGGGAATCCGTACGGTGCACGGCGCCCGAGCACGCCCGTTACCTGGGCGCGGCAGGAGGGCTGGCCGTCCTCAAGGCCCTGCACGGCCCCGCGGGCACGGTGGAGGTCGCCTGCGACGACAGCGGGGAGGGCTCCGGGGCCAGGCTCCTGCTGACCGTCCCGGGTCCCGCCGCACCCGCCCCGGCGAAGAGCGGGACCGACCGGCCCGCCGTCACCGGCACGGTGCCCGGGAGCTTCCTGTCCACGACCCGCACCGGCGCACAGGACCCCTTGCGGGTACGCCGCCAGGTCCCGGTGCTCCAGGACGCGCCGCCGCGGCGCGTACGGGAGCCCGTACCGTTCCTGCCGGACGGCGCCGTCGTCGTCACCGACGCCCCCGCGCTGCTCGCCCGGGCGGCGGGCCCGGAGGCCGCGCTGACCGTCCTGTCCACCACACCGCTGGACACCCCCCGCCCCGGCTGGCACCACCTGCCGGACATCACCCCGGAGGCGGTCGCCGAGGTCCTGGCGCGCGGTCACCGGCCGGTCACCCACCTGCGGGTACTGAGCGACCTGGGCCGTACGGCGCCCCCGTCCCGGGCCCTCACCGAGGGGTCCGCGCCCCTGCGCGCCCTGCACGACCTCGCCTACCTGGCCGTCCAGCACGCCTACGACGGCCTGTCCACCGCCGGGTCGTCCCTCCTCATGCTCTTCCTCGACGCGGTGCCCGGCGGCACCCCGCACCCCTTCTCCGGCCTGTTCACCGGCCTGCTCAAGAGCGCGGGCAGGGAACTCCCGGACAGCACCAGCTTCGCGCTGCTCACCTCCGGCACCGACCCGGCCGCCGCGGTCCGGCTCGCGGAGGAGGAGAGCCGGGCCCACCGGGACTTCCCCGTGGTCGTCGACGCCGACGGTGTACGCCGGGTCCACCGGCTGCGGGAGGAGCCGAACGTCCTGGACGCCGCGACGCCCGCGGCGCTGGACCGGGACTCCGTGGTCGTGGTCGCCGGAGGCGCCCGGGGCATCACCGCCGAGGTCCTCAAGGCGGTCGCGGAGCACTTCGCCCCCCGCGTCTACGTGTTCGGCAGCAACGCGCTCGACAGCTACCCCGCCTCGACCTTCGCCGGGAGCGACGAGGAGTTCGCGGCGGGCCGGGCGGCGTACATCTCGTCCGAACTCGCCAAGCGCGGGAAGCGGACCGTCGCGGACATCAACAAGTCCTTCGACCGGATGCTCAACGCCCGCGCCGCCCGGCAGAACCTCGACGCGATGGAGGAGCACTGCGGTGCCGGCCGGGTCACGTACCTGCCGTGCGACATGCGGGACAGCGCCCAGGTGGAGAAGTCCATCGGCCGGGTGCTCCACGAGCAGGGGCGGATCGACCTGCTCGTCAACGCGGCCGGGCTCCAGCGGTCGGCGCTCATCAAGGACAAGGACTTCGCCGAGTTCACCTCCATCCGCGACCTCAAGGTCGACTCCTACCTCAACCTCAAGTACGCGCTGCGCGACACCCCTCCCCGGCTGTGGTGCAACTTCGGTTCGCTGCTGGGCTACTTCGGGCAGCTCGGCGAGTCCGACTACGCCTCGGCCAACGACTTCCTGGGCAGTGCGGCCACCTACGCGGCGGCCACCTCGGACGACCCCCGCGAATTCACCGTCGGCTGGACGCTGTGGGCCGGCGTCGGCATGGGGGCCGACGAACTGACCAAGGCGTACTACGAGCGGGCCGGCTCCTACAGCAGCATGCCGGTGGCCGAGGGCGTGCACCACTTCGTGCAGGAACTGCACGCGCCGGTCCGCCGGCCCTCCCTCGTGCACCTGGGAGACGCCGAGCGCGCCACGGTGGAGCACTTCTACCCCGGCTACCTGACGGCGGCGGACACCGCCACCGGCGCGCCGGACCCCGCCCCCGCGCCCGGCGGCTTCTTCCTGCGCCGGACGGTCGCGTCGGACGGCACCTCCGCGGTGTTCGAGTGCCGTTTCGACCTGGAGACCGACGGCTACCTGGAGCACCACACCGTGCGCGGCGAGCCGACGCTGCCCGGCACGTTCGTCACCGAACTGGCAGCCGAGGCCGCGCGGCACCTGGTGCCGGACCGGCACGTCGTCGCCTTCGAGGACCTGCGGTTCGAGCACTTCCTGCGCGTCTACCGCGACCTGCCCCCGGCGCCCAGGCGGATCTACGCGAAGGTCGCCGGAACACCGGGCGACACGACCGTCGTCGAGGTCCGGGTCACCGAGGACGTGGTCTCACCGGCCGGCGTCGTACTCGTCGAGGACCGTGTGCACTTCACGGCCCGCGTGCTGCTCGCCGACGCCTTCCCGGCGGCTCCCCGGTGGGAGCCCTGGGACACCGCCGACGACACCCCGGTCCCCGACCCCTACCACCAGCCCGGCTCGCCGGTGCGGCTCACCGGCCCGTTCGTGTCCACCACCGACACCCGCATCCACCCCAAGGGCAAGCGGGCGCGCTACGCCCCCTCGCTCCCGGCGGACGACCCGACGTGGGAACGCTTCACCGTGCCCTGCGTACTGCTGGACGGACTGGCCAGGGTCGGCGTACTGGACCTGGTCGACGGCCACCTCGTACCCGTCGCCGCCCCGCTGTCCATCCGCCGCATCGACCTCTACGAGGAGACGAGCGACCTGTCCCTGGCCGGGGCCGCGGACCGGATCGACCTGTACGCGACGCCCCCCGGCTTCGACCTGGCAGCCGTCCCGGTCGACAACCGGTTCGTCGCCGCCCGCCCCGACGGCCGGATGCTCCTGCAAATGAAGGACATGCGGGCGACCCTGATCGGTTACGTCGACGCCCGGACCGGCGAAGCCGTCGCCATCGACGCCGAACGTGACTGACGAGGGAGGTGTACGGACCGTGGTTTCCGTACGGGAAAGGCCGCCGGCGCCGGTGCCGGTACCCGCCGGCACCGGCGCCCGGGGCGCGGACGACAACGCTCCGGTCCAGGCGGTGAGCCGCATGGAATGGGAGCTCACCAGCCTGCCGGCGAGCGCCGGGGACCCTTCCCGGCTGGTGGGGATGCGGGTCCTCCTCCTCGGGGGCGACCGGGAGAGCGCCGCCGGCGTGGAGCGTGAACTGACCGCGCGCGGAGCGCGGGTACGCCGGTACGCACCCGGCGCCGGGGCACCCGCCCCGGCGCCGGACGGCGGCGCCGTGGACGCGATCGTCGACCTCACCCTGGGCCGTACCCCCGCGCCCGGCGGCGACGGCCCGGCGGACGCCTGGCGCGGGCCGCTGCTGGAGACCGTCGCGGCACTGCGCGAGCACTACGAGGACTGGGCGTCGGAGACCTCGGCGCGGCGGCTGTTCTACCTGGCCGTCACCTACCTGGGCGGCGGGATGGGCCAGCACCCGCGGGACGACCTGGCCCAGCCGCTGGGCGGCATCTGGGCGGGACTGGCGAAGACGCTGCACCGTGAACTGCCCAACTGCAACGCGCGCGTCGTCGACACCGGTCTCGCGTCGGTCCGCGACCTGCCGGGGATCGTCGCCGCCGAGCTGGGCCGGCCCGGCGCGCTGGAGATCGGCTACCGCGACGGGCAGCGCCTGACCCTCACCCCGGTCACGCGCCCCGCCGGGGCGCCGGCCGTCGCCCTCGGCGCCGACGACTGCGTACTGATCTCGGGCGGTGGCCGGGGCATCGGCTGGGAACTGGCCCGCTCCCTCGCGGACACCTACGGCATGCGCGTCGTGGTGACCGGCCGGGAGGACTTCCCCACGGGGGACGAGCCGTGGTTCGGCGCGGACGAAGGCCGGCTCAAGGAGCTGGAGGCGCGGTTGTGGGCCGACCGGCGTCAGGGGCGGTCTCCCGTCGGGATCCGCCGGGACATCGCCCGCATCCGCCGCCTGTGGGAACTCTCCACCAACATCACCGACGCCAGGGCCCGCGGGCTGCGCGTCGACTACGCCCGGTGCGACTTCACCGACCGGGAGCAGGTGCGCGCCCTGCTGGACCGCGAAGGCGCCGCGCTGACCGGCGTCGTGCACAACGCCGGAGTGGACACCGCGGCGCGGCTGCCCAAGAAGACGGACGAGGAGATCCTGCGCACCGTCCGGACCAAGATCGGGGGTTTCGTCCACCTCTTCGAGGAACTGCGGGGCCACCGGCTCAAGTTCTTCTGCAACGTGGGATCCCTCACCGGGCGGCTCGGCGGCATGGTCGGCCAGCTCGAGTACGCCGCCGCCAACGAGGGGCTGGCGCGCCTGGGGCGGTGGGCGAGCCGCCAGGCGGATTTCCCCGTGATGACGCTCGCCTGGCCGACCTGGGACCGTATCGGGCTCATCTCCAACTTCTCGGCGACGCTGCGCTACATGGCCGCCGTCGACATCACCGACGGCCTCGCCAAGTGGCGGGACGAGCTGCGGGCGGGCTCCGACGGCGAAGTCACCTTCGTGGGACCGCTGGGCAGGGCGATGAGCCCCGGCCAGGCCACCGACTATCCGGTCGTGCCCGGCCTGCCCGGGTTCACCGGCACCTATCCGAGGATCTTCCACCTGGGGGAGGTGACCACGTACCAGCCGCACGCCCGGATGGTGTCGCGGGTGACGTTCGACCGCGACACGGCGCCGGTCCTCACGGATTTCCTGGTGGACGGCGTCGAGGCGGTCCCGGTGAGCGTCCTGCTGGAGAGCGCGGTGCGGGGCGCGGAGTGGATCGTCCCGGAGGACTACCCGGCGCTGCGGGTCAGCTGCCTGGAGGAGGTGGTCGTACCGCTGGACCTGCTGCGGCTCGACGCCGGCCCGACCGTGTGGGAGCGGGAGGTCCGCGGGGTCCACGAGGGGGACACCTGGGTGACCGAGGTGCGCTTCAGGCGGCCGGGGGACGGCGCGGACGGGCCGGAGGCGAGCGTGCGCGTGATCCACGAGCCGGGGGACGGGCGCTCGCCCGCCCTGCCCCGCCCCGACGTGACACGGACGACCACCTGGCGCTCGGGGCCGCCGCTGCTGCGCTGGCGGTCCTCGGTGGTGCCGGCCGCCGCCTGGTCCGACGGGCCGGACGGCCGCCGGACCGCCGAGGTGCGGCCGTGCGCGCCCAATGACCTGTGGGCGGCGCTCCACGCGCCGCGCACCGCGCTTTCGGTATCCGCGTTGGAAAACGTGTTGAGGGCGTGTGCGACGCAGGGGAACGGACTGTCGGTCGCGGTCGACCCACTGACCGTCGGACGTATCGCACTCCATTCCCATGAGCACGGGAATTCCCTCGTCGAAGGGGACCCTTCACTCGGGGTCTGGAAAGTGAAAAGCATGACCTCAGGGACGCCCGTGATGACAGTTTCAGGGCTTCCGGGGCCAATCGGAGAGAGGACGATACAGCCATGACGACGCTTGCCGAGAACAAAGCGGTACTGGAACGCTATTACGAGGAGTGCCTCAACAAGGGAAATCTCGATGTGATCTACGAGGGCGCCGCCGATTCCCACATCAGCCACGGCACGGCCCCGAACGGCAAGGAGGGCGTGGAACACCTCAAGGAGTGGGTGCGGCTCCAGCGCGCGTCCTTCCCCGACCTCCACGTGACGGTCGACGACTGGATCCTGGAGGGCGACAAGGTCGTCAGCCGGTTCACCGCCCGGGGCACCCACACCGGGGAGCCGTACGAGGGCGTGCCGCCCATCGGCCGGGAGTTCGCCGTCAGCGGCATCGTCATCGACGAGTTCCGGGACGGGCTGATCGTGGAGAGCTGGTTCTCCCTGGACGGGCTCGAACTGGCCAAGCAGCTCGGGGCACTGGGCTGAACGCGTCCGGTCCCGGCCCCGGTGCCGCACGGCGCCGGGGCCGGGACCGGGACCGGACGTGGGGCCCGGGACGGACGCGGCCCCCGGCCGGGACGTCAGCCCTGCCGGACGGAGCGCGCGCTCCCCGCAGAACAACGCAGGTGAACCCGGGCGCCGGCGTGTCCACCACGGACTGCCGGTTTCCGGAGTTGATGCCAGAAAGGGTCTTGCGAAGCTTTGCGGCAACAATGCGGTGGCGCATGAATTGCCCCTCGAATGCGCGAGCCGCATTTCCCCGCAGCCCCTTCATGCTTCCTTGCGCACGTCTCGATTGACACCACGGCACCCTCGCAGGAAATACCCCGCCGGTCGGGGCAGAGAATAGGAGAGTGGGATGGCGGCACCGCTTCCCGTGCTGATCACTGGCTGTTCCTCCGGTATCGGCCGTGCCTGCGCACTGCGGATGCACCGGGCCGGGACGGCCGTATACGCCACGGCGCGCAAGCCGGAGACACTTGCCCCGCTGGCCGCCGAAGGCATACGGACACTGCGCCTGGACGTCACCGACGAAGACAGCATGCGCGACGCCGTCGACACCGTCGAAGCGGAGCACGGCTCGGTCGGCGCGCTCGTCAACAGCGCCGGGTACGCCATGTCCGGCGTCGTGGAGGAAGCCGGCCTGGAGGACATGCGGCGGCAGTTCGAGACCAACGTGTTCGGTCTGGCCCGCCTCAGCCAGCTGGTCCTCCCCGCGATGCGGGCTGCGCACAGCGGGACCATCGTCAACGTCTCGTCGGTCTTCGGACGTTACGCGGTCCCCGGCGGGGGCTTCTACCAGGCGTCCAAGCACGCGGTCGAGGCCCTGAGCGACGCCCTGCGGCTGGAGGTCGCCGACTTCGGCGTCCGGGTGGTCCTCATCGAACCGGGCCCGGTACGCACCACCAGCTTCGGTGACACCTACGTGGCGAACCTCAAACCCGCCAGCGAGGAGTACGAGGACTTCCGCCGGCGTACGGCCGAGTACTTCGACGCCATCTACACCGGCAGCCGGCGCACCCTGGCCGGCACCTTCGCGATCCACTCCGACGACGTCGCCCGCGTGGTGGAGAAAGCCGTCCGCAGCACCCGCCCGCACGCCCGCTACCCCGTCGGCCTCCTCGCCCGCAGCACCATCGCGCTGCGCCGGCTGGCCCCGGACGCCGTCTTCGACAACCTCTTCGTACGGCGGGTGTTTCCCGTGCCCCGGAACAACGCCGACGCCCGGCGGACAGCGCCGAGCGGGCCGCAGCCCCGACACCAAGGAGACCAGTGATGACCGCCACCACGCCCGCCGCCCCCCGGGCCGCCGCCACGGCCCCCGGCCCCAGGGGGGTCCCGCTGCTCGGCAGCCTCGGCTCCTGGCGCCGCAACACCGCCGAGTTCCTGCTGGGTCTGCAACGCGACTACGGCGAGGTCGTCCGCATGCGGCTCGGCCCGATGACCGTCCACCAGGTCACCGGCCCCGAGGCGGTGCACCAGGTGCTGGTGAAGAACCACGGCAACTACGTGCGCGGCCCGCTGTACGAGCAGTTCGGCGTGGTCATGGGCAAGGGCCTGCTCACCTCGGACGGCGAGTACTGGCGCGGTCACCGCCGCGCCGTCCAGCCCGCGTTCCAGAAGAACGCCGTCCTCGGCATCGTCCCGAACATCGTCCGGGCCACGGAGGAGATGCTCGACGAGTGGGACGGCAAGGCCGCGCGCGGCGAGCCCGTGGACCTGATGACCGAGATGCTCCGGCTCACCCTGGTCACCCTCAGCCGCTCGCTGTTCGCCTACGACATCAAGCCCTCGTCCCGTGTGCTCAAGCAGATCGTCGACGACGTGGTCGAGGTGATGTTCCGGCGCGGCACGGCGTCCGAGATGCTGCCCTCCTGGCTTCCGACCGACCGCAAGCGCAAGATCGACCGCATCCACCACGTCTTCGACAAGGTGGTCGCAGACGTCCGCGAGACATACGCGCGCACCGGCGACGGCTCGCTGATCTCCCTGATGGAACAGGCCGTGGACCCCGTCACCGGTGAGCCCTGGACCGACCAGGAGATCCGCGACGAGCTCCTGACCATCTACCTGGCGGGCCACGAGACGACCGCCGTCTCGCTCTGCTGGACGCTCCTGTCGATCGCCAACCACCCGCCGGTGCAGGAGGAGCTGGACGGTGAGATAGGCCGGGTCCTGGGCGGTGGACCACCGGACGCCGAGAACACCGACGCGCTGACGTACACGAAGATGGTGGTGGACGAGAGCTTGCGGATGCACCCGCCCATCTGGATCTTCCCGCGTGCCGCGGTCGGCCCGGACACCCTCGGCGGATACGACATCGAGGCCGGTTCCTCCGTCCTCGTCTCGCCGCTG
The DNA here is from genome assembly GCF_053591575.1 of Streptomyces altiplanensis. NCBI lineage: Bacteria > Bacillati > Actinomycetota > Actinomycetes > Kitasatosporales > Streptomycetaceae > Streptomyces > Streptomyces altiplanensis. Next base: position 93,724 of record NZ_JBSFUB010000003.1, read on the forward strand.
GTCTCGCACCACAATCCCCGCCACTGGGACAACCCGCTGGCCTTCGACCCGTACCGCTTCACCCCGCAGGCCGTACGGGAACGTCCCCGCATGGCCTACTTCCCCTTCGGCGCGGGGCCTCGCCAGTGCATCGGGAACTCCATGGCGCTGCTCGAACTGCGGACCATCGTGGCGATGATCAACCAGAGGTTCAGGATCAGCATGATCCCGGGCCACGCGTTGCAGTACGGCTCACCGGTGATCTCGCTGCGTCCGCTGCGGGACGTCATGGTGCGGCTGACCTCCCGCGACCGGACACGCGGCCGCGGGAGTGCCGGACCGGCGGCCGTGCCGGCGCCGGCCGGGGACCCCGCACCCTCCGGATGCCCGTACACCGGCACCCCGGACGCGTAGACCCGCGCGGTCCGCACCGGCGGGGCCTCCGGCGGAAGCGGAGGCCCCGCCGGTGCCCGTCCCGCCGGTGCCCGCCTCACCGGCAGGCCGGCGGGCTCAGGCCCGGGTGCCCGACGTGCGGCCCGTCGCCGTGCCCTTCACCGCGTCCAGGGCGTACACGCACCGGTCCTTGCTGCACGCGTACACCACACCGTTCTGCGCCACCGGCGACCCGGTGATCTCCCCGCCCGTCGCGAGCTTCCAGCGCAGCTGGCCGCCGCTCGCGTCCAGCGTGTAGAGGCAGTGGTCCGCCGAGCCGAAGTGCACGCGCCCGTCGGAGACGACCGGGGCGCCGACGACCTCGCCGCCCGCCGCGAAGCGCCACTTCGGGGTGCCGGTCACCGCGTCCAGGGTGTAGAGCGCGCTGCCGCTGCCCACGTGGATGTTGCCCGCCGCGACGAGCACCGGCTCGACGGACTGGCGGGACTCGGTGGCGATGCGCCAGCGGTCCTTGCCGGTGGAGGCGTCCAGGGCGTACACCGTGCCCAGGTAGTCGGCGAGGTAGACGCCGCCGCCCGTGACGGCCGGACCCGGCGCGAAGGCGGGCGGGCTCAGGAAGACCGCGGGGGCCTCGAAGTGCCACCGCACACGGCCGCCGGCCGCGTCGATGGCGAGGACCCGCGTGCCGGCGGCGACGTACACACAGCCGTCCGGCGCCGGCGTCAGCCGCAGCGGGACTCCCCCGCAGGACGCCGCGTCGCCGATCGGGTACGACCAGCGCTCCAGGCCGGTACGGGCGTCGAGGGCGCGCAGCCTCGCGTCCTGCCACACGTACACCGTGTCGTCGTGTACGGCGGGACCGGCCTCCGGGGTCTCGAAGTCGGTCTGCGCGCCGGTGAGTTCCCACAGCTTCTGGCCGTTGGACGCCTCCCACGCCTGGACGCCGCCGCCCCGCGTGCCGGTCACCACGGTGCCGCGGTCGACCTTGAGGGAGTACACCCACGCGTCGGTCTGCAACCGCCACCGCTCCTGGCCGTCGGCCGCGTCGAGGGCGTACAGCGTGGGGCCGTCGGAGGCGTGGATGCGCCCGCCCGCGACCGCCATCGACCAGGCGACGTCACGCGTCTTGAACTTCCGCCGGCCGCTGGCCACGTCGAGGGCGTGCACCTCGAAGGAGGTGACGTAGACGAGGTCGTCCGCGACGGCGGGCGTCCCCCACACGTCGTTGGACATGCGGAACCGCCACGGCCGCCACCCCCCGGAGGGGCCGGCGCCGTCCACCGACGGCGAGGGCGGCGGAATGGACGGGGGCGGGGGCAGGGGCGCGGACGACACGGACGGAGGTACGGCGCCGGTGGCGGCGTCCGCGCCGTTCCCGGGGACGATCCCGGCCGGGGGCCTGATCCACCCGGTGGCCTGCTCGCCCGGCACCTGGACGGCGGCGGTGCGGCCGTCGGCCACGCGGGGGCCCGGCCCGATCGGCACCTTGGCCCCGGGCAGCCGTACGGCGTGCTGCGGGGGGTGAGCCGCGTGGCCACCGGTGTACGCCTGCGCCGAAGAGGCGGAAGGGACCGGAGAGGTCGGAGCGGCGGAGGAGGCGGAAGAGGCCTGGGACGGAGCGACCGGGGCCTGGGAGAGGGGCTGGGACTGCGGCGGGGACTGGACCCGGGACGCCACGGGGGCGAACGGCGGCGGTCCCGGCGGTCTCGGCGGTGTGGAGTGCGCCCGGGACGACGGCGCGCTCGGCAGCGCGGGGCGGCCGCCCCGCCGCTCCTCGATCATCGCCGTGGCCCGCTCCGGCAGCCACGCGGACGCCGTACCGCTGTCGTCCTGGCCGGAGGCGAAGAGGTGCGGCGAGAGCTGCGCCTGGAGGTCGGCCGGGCTGGGCCGCCGTACGGCCTCCCGCTGCATGCACGACTCGATCAGCGGACGCAGCTCGTCGGGCAGCCCCTCGATGTCCGGGCCCTCCCGCAGCAGCATGAAGACCGTTTCCACCGGGTTCGCCCCGTGGAAGGGCGCGTGCCCGGTCGCCGCGAAGACCAGCGTCGAGCCGAGCGAGAAGATGTCGCTGGCGCCCGTCACGCTGCGCGAGTCGCGCGCCTGCTCGGGCGACATGTAGGCGGGCGTGCCGACGGCGACGTTGGTCATGGTCAGCCGGGTGTTCGAGACGCCGGACGCGATGCCGAAGTCGATGACGCGCGGCCCGTCCTCCACCACCAGGACGTTCGACGGCTTGAGGTCGCGGTGGACCAGGCCCGCCCCGTGGATGGACTGGAGCGCCTCGGCGATGCCGGCCGCCAGCCAGCGCACCGCCTGGGCCGGCATCGGCCCGCATTCATTCACTATCTCTTCGAGGGAGGGCGCGGGTACGTACGCGGTGGCCAGCCACGGCACCGCCGCCCGCGGATCGGCGTCCACGACGGCGGCCGTGTAGAAACCGCTGACGGCCCGCGCGGCCTCCACCTCACGCGTGAAGCGGACGCGGAACAGCTGGTCCTCGGCGAGTTCGGTCCTCACCGTCTTGATCGCCACGCGCCGGCCCGACGCCGACCGCGCGAGATAGACCAGCCCCATGCCGCCGGCCCCGAGCCGTGCCAGCACCTCGAACGGGCCGATCCGCCGCGGGTCGTGCTGCGTCAGCTGATCCATAACTTGCCTGCCACCTCCCCGTACGAGGCCGCAAACACAGCCCCGTGAAGCGTCTCACCACTGGGCACCACCCAGCGGTGCGCACCCTGATTCTTCCTGTCCGAAGCGGCGGTGGCGAACCCGGGGGCGGAACGGGGTGTCTCACCCGGATTCGGACAGGTCGCGCACGCGCACCACAACCGCGGCGGCCCGCTCCGCGCCGGCCCGTTACGCCCCGGTTCCGGCTTCCCGGGATCCGGCGGCCTCACCGGCCCCGGCGGGCTCTGCGGCCCCGGCATGCTCTGTGACCTCGGCGTGCTCCGCGGTCCCGGCGGACTCGGCGTGCCCGGTCTGCTCGGCGAGTACGGCGAAGACGGCACCCTGGTCGTCGGTGAGCACCGCGATCCGCCCGTGGGGCGTGTCGAAGGGCGGCGCCTGGATCCGGCCACCGAGACCGGCGGTCCGCGACGCGGCCTCGTCGCAGTCGTCGACCACGAAATAGATCATGAAGTGGTCGGGCATCTCGGCCGGGAAGGCGTCGCTCATGACGCTGCGGCCACCGATGGCCGTGTCGGGACCGGGGTCGGCGCCGGCGGGCGACCACGTCCTGAAGTCCTCGCCCGCTTCTTCGAGGTCGTAGCCCTGGAAGCCGAAGACCGTCTCGTAGAAGGGGTCGGTCCGCTCCTTGTCGCGCGCGTAGACCTCGGCCCAGCAGAAGGAGCCGGGCATGTCCCGCTTCTCGAAACCGGCGTGGCTGCCCGCCTGCCAGAGACCGAAGACGGCGCCGCCCGGGTCGGCGGCCACGGCCATCGTGCCGAGCGGGGGAACGGGCAGCGGATCCGTCACCATCTGGCCGCCCGCGTCCCTGATCTTCCGGGCGAGTGCCACGGCGTCGTCGGTGGCGAAGTAGACGCCCCAGGCGGTGGGCAGGCGCCCGTCGCGCTTGGGCGCGAGGGCGGCGACCTTCCTGCCGTCGCTGAGGGCGTTGGCGAAACCGGCCCATACCGCTCTCCCCCGGTCGTCGACGCCCGGGTCCTCGAAGGTCCAACCGAACAGCGCACCGTAGAACCGCTTGCCCGCTTCGACGTCGGCAAGCGTCACATCGACCCAGCACGGCATGCCTTCTGCATATACGGCCATGGGCCCGGATCCTTCCGTCACACAGGGCGGGGCAATGCGTGGCGCCCATCACCGCAAAACTAACGGGCCGCCGCTCTTCGCGCAGGAAAGTAAATCGAACAATTGGCCAATCGCGAGGGGATTCACCTTGGGGCGCATGACTTTTCCACCGAAGTTGTCCACAGGCTGTTGATAAGACTATTCGGGTCGGAGCCGGCCCGCGAACCCCGGCGGCGGTTCGCGGACGGGTCACAGAAGAGCCCGGCAAGGGCCGAAGGCCGAGCGCAGACAGGCCGCAGACAGACCGCGGCCGGGCCGGTGCAGCAGGCCGATTCCCCATTTGCAGTCGGCCAAATCGCGCTCCGATCACCCGTCGGTAAGCTGACGGCATGACAGGACAAGTGCGCACCGTCGATGGCCGTGTGGCCGGACGACGCGGTCAGGCGACGCGGCAGAAGCTGCTCGACTGCCTCAGTGAGATGCTCAGCTCCTCACCCTACCGGGACGTCAAAGTCATCGATGTGGCCCGGAAAGCGGGCACTTCACCGGCGACGTTCTACCAGTACTTCCCCGATGTGGAGGGCGCCGTCCTCGAGATCGCGGAAGAAATGGCCAAAGAAGGCGCCGGATTGGCCGAACTCGCCTCCGGCCGTTCCTGGGTCGGAAAGGCCGGCTGGTCGACCTCCGAAGACCTCGTCGAGGGTTTCCTCGACTTCTGGCGCAAGAACGACGCCATCCTCCGGGTGGTCGACCTCGGCGCGGCGGAGGGCGACAAGCGGTTCCACAAGATCCGCATGAAAATCCTGAACTCCGTGACCAACTCCCTTGCGGACGCGGTGAAGGAACTCCAGTCCAAGGGCAAGGTCGACAAGGACATCAGTCCGGCGGCGATGGCCGGCTCGCTCGTCGCGATGCTGGCGGCGGTCGCCTCGCACCAGAAGGGCTTCCAGTCCTGGGGTGTGAAGCAGAACGAACTCAAGCCCCATCTGGCCCTGTTGGTGCACCTGGGCATCACCGGCAAGAAGCCCACGAAGTAGCACGCGAAGCAGACCCCGAGCCCTCGGACCCCGGAGTCCAAGAACCCCTGAGTCGCTGAGCCCTGGGCCCTGCCCCCAGTCCTGTCTACGCAGCGGCGGACCGCGCCACGGTCCGCCGCTGCGGCATTCTCCGCCCGCTCCCGCCGGGCCCGCCCGGCCGGGAGCCGTGGTGCGGCTCCCGCACGCATGGTGTGAGATGACCGGATGACCTTCCAGGACCTGCTCCGCTCCCAGCGCGTATGGGACACGGAACTCCCCGCGTTCGACCCGGCCGCCGCACCGCACGAGCCGCTCCCCCTGTTCCACCAGTGGTTCGCCGAGGCCGTCGCCGCCGGACAGCCCGAGCCGCACACGATGAGCCTGGCGACCGTGGACGAGGCCGGGCTCCCCGACGTACGGACCGTGATGCTGCACGGCGCGGACCACCGCGGCTGGCACTTCGCCTCCCACTCCACCAGCGCCAAGGGCCGCCAGCTGGCCGCGCACCCGCACGCGGCGCTCGGGTTCTACTGGGCGGCGCAGGGCAGGCAGGTGCGGGTCAGGGGCGCGGTGACCACCGGGGCGCCGGACGAGAGCCGGGCCGACCTGCACGCACGGTCGACGGGCGCGCTCGCCTCCGCGCTGGTGGGACGGCAGAGCGAAGTCCTGCCGGAGTACGAGGAGTTGCTGCGGGCGTCGGAGTCCGCGTGGGAACGGGCACAGGCCGAGCCGGAGGCCGGCGTACCGACCTGGACGCTGTACGTCGTCGACCCCGCCGAGGTGGAGTTCTTCCAGGGGGACGCCGGGCGCCGGCACGTGCGGCTGCGGTACCGGCGGGACGGCGGCGCGGAGTGGGTGCGGGAACTGCTCTGGCCGTAGGCACCCGAGTGACGACACCCCTGGTGGCGCGGGCCGGCCGGCAGGCCCGGCCACGCCGCTCGGCTTCCGGGCTTCCGGGCTTGCGGGCTTGCGGGCTTCCGGGGCGTGAAAAACCCGGGCGAGCGGCCCGAAGGACATCGTCCGCAGGAACCGGGGCACCGGACCGTCCGGTGTCACGCCATGCGCCGCAGCTCCCGGATCGGCCGGACTCCGAGCAGCACCCCGACCACCGCCACCATGACCACCGCCCCCGCCAGCAGCACCCTCTCCGCCCCCACCGCCTCCGCCACCGGACCCGCCAGCGCCCGCCCCGCCGCCATCATCAGCAGCGATCCGGACACGTCGTACGCGTGCAGCCGGTTCAGCGCGTCGGCCGGGACGTGCGTCTGGACCGTCGTCGACCACATCACCAGCCAGAACGCGAAAGCCGTGCCGGCGATGAACTGCCCTGCCGCGAGGGCGGGTACGGGCATGCCGAGTCCCAGCACCACCAGGTCCACCACCACCCCGAGCAGTGCCACCGCTCCCGCCGCCAGCGGGCGCCCCGGCCGCAGGCGCAGTGCCAGCAGGCCGCCCGCGACGCTGCCCGCGCCGTTGACCGCCATCAGCGCGCCGTACATCCCCGATCCGTGCTCCTCGGTCACCAGGACCGCCGTCAGCGGCAGCATCGGGCCGGCCACGGTCAGCCCGTACACCGTCCAGATCGCGATGACGCCCCACAGCCAGCTGCGGGCCGTGAACTCGCGCCAGCCGTCGACCAGTTCGGCCATCAGTGAGCCGCGCCCGACCGGATCGCCGGCCGGCGGCAGCCGCAGCAGGAACAGGCAGACCCCGCTCACCCCGAAGGTCGCGGCGTTGGCGGCGAAGACCGCGCCCGCCCCGCCGGAGAGGCCGGCCACCAGCCCCGCGAAGGCCGGGCCCGCCATGGTCGTCAGTGCCTCGCAGACGCGCAGGACCGCGTTCGCCTCCTGCACGTCGTGCGCGATGCGCGGAATGACCGAGGCGACCCCGGGCTGGAAGAGCGCGGCACCGACGCCACTGACCGCGCTCAGCCCGTACACCACCCACACCGACGGACTGCCGGCCGCGAAGGAGAGGGCGAGCACCGAGGCGCCGACCAGCCGCAGGCCGTCCGCGAGGATCATCATCCGGCGGGGCGTGAAGCGGTCCGCGAGTACGCCGCCGAAGAGGACCAGCACCGCGAAGGGGCCGATCCACGCGGCGAGGGCGTAACCGACGGACGAGCCGGGGCGGCCCGCGCCGAGCAGGCCCGCCGCGAGGGCGACGGGGACCATGCCGTCGCCGAAGACGGCGACCGTACGGGCCACGAAGAAGAGCCGGAAGTTGTGGTTCCAGAGGGTTCCGGAGGCCGCTCGCGGCCCTGGCGTCCTCTCCGCCGCCTTCTCGGGACTCTCCTGGGGCGCTGCACGCTTGTCCGTCACAGCGCAGAGATGTATCAGGTAGAGGTCTACACCAGCCACCGTTTAATCGGGGCAAGGAGTACGCCGGGCCGCTTCCGCGCCAGGAGGACGCACGAGCGGCCGCCGTCGCTCCGTCGGTGTGCGCCCGCTTCGGGCAACCGGGTGGCGGCGCGCCTCCGCACGCCCCGAGCGCGGCACAAGGGCCGCCACCCGGCTCCGGCGTACAGTCCCTGCCCCTCCTGCCCCGGAGGAGCTGACGCCGAACCACGGCCCGCACTCGCCAAGGACGGGCAGTACAGCACGCCTCTGATCCTCGGCGTCCCCTCGCGGCGGGCCGCCTCACCCCAGGGTCATCAGGCCGTCACGAGCCGTCAACACCCGTTCGGTGATGTGCGGGTCATGCGCTGTGGGTGACAGCGCACGACGGCTCGTACGTGACCGCCTCGTACGCCCTCGTCGTCACCACGGGCGCCCCCCGGTCGACCTCGCACCAGATCCGCTTGCCGGCCCCCTCGGACTGCCAGCCCCACCGGTCGGCGAGCCCGTCGACCAGTTCCAGTCCGCGCCCGTTGGTGTCGTCGCCCTCGGCGTGCCGGGGCTTCGGCGGGCAGGCACTGGTGTCGGCGACCTCGACCCGGACCGTGCCGTCGTCAGCGGTGCCGAAGAGCATCCGCAGTACGGCCGGACAGCCCGTATGCACGACCGCGTTGGTGACCAGCTCCGAGATGAGCAGGATCAGGGTCTCGGCCAGTGGCTCGTCGGCCCTTATCCCTGAGCCGACAAGCCGTGAGCGCGCCCACCTCCGGGCCCGTCCCACCTCGGCGGGGTCGGCCCCTACCTCCAACTGCACTTGAAGCACCTGCACCGCTCACACCATCCGAACCGGCGGACACATCGCCTCGCGTCTCCACAGGGTCACGGAACGTGATTCCCTTACGAGACAGCATGGTTGACGTACAGTCACCGCAACAAGCGCTTCGGGCATATTCCAGCGCGAAGGAGTACGCGTGATGCATACTGTGCGACGCACGTTGCGGGGAGTCGAACAGGGGCACGCAGGGCGCCCCCGCACGGTGCGAGCGGCGCACATCCCGCGGCCCGGAGTCACCACACGGGCGACGCCGGGACAGCTGCGCATCACAACCACTCGCATCCCACGGAGCGTACCGGAGCGCACGCCGACTCCGGGCCGTGACGAGTCACGCGAAGGACACAACCCGATATCGACGCACGGTAATCGCTCACCAGTCGCAGGATCAGCCGCCGGGCCGACTCGGCGGCCCGGCGGGGCGGTGCGCCCTAGGCGCCGGGGGCGGCGGGGCCGGCAGGGTCGTCGGGTCCCGCCGTGCAGTAGTAGCGGGCGAAGGCGGAGAGGATCTCCTCCTCGCCGATGAGACCGTCACCGTCCGCGTCCAGCGCGGTGGATACGGCCTGCGCGGTGTCCTCGGCCACACCCAGCACGCGCAGCACCCGGGCCGCGGCCTGCGGGGCGACTCCCGAGCCGTCCTCCTCGGCCGCGACGGCGACCACCGCGTGCAGGAAGGGGCGGGCGATCTCGGCGAACCGCTGCGGGTTGTCCCCCAGCCGCTTCACCGCGCCCGTGACGAACTCCTCGCGGCTGACCCGCTGGTCCCCGTCCACGTCGGCGATGCCCGCCATGCCCTGCCAGAAGGCCTCGGCGCCCGTGTAGAGCGCCTGTCCCTTGTCGCAGCGGGCCGCCGTGCCGAACTCGGCCAGCAGTGCCGCCGCGGCGGCACTGAAGTCCTCGCGGTCGATGTATCCGTTGCCGTCCTGGTCGAAGCTGGCGAAGCGGGCGGCCGTCTTGCGCTCGTACTCTGCGCTGTCCATGGAGGGAGGGTACGACGTGGGCGGGCGGACCGGCGCCCTCTCAGGCGGAGAGCGCCTGCGCCTCGTCGTCGGCGGCCGTTGCCACGTCGGGGAAGACCTCGAAGAGGCGGCGTACGCCGAGGGCCGCGAGCACCCGGTTGACGTGCGAACCGTCGACCGCGCCGCGGGCGGGCAGGATCAGCCGCAGGTCGCCGCCGCAGGAGTGCATCAGACGGCGGGCGGCGATCATGACGCCGACCCCGCTGGAATCGCAGAAGAGAACCTCGGACAGGTCCAGCACCACGCGGTGGCGGCCGTGCGCGACGGCTTCGTGCACGTGCTGGCGGACGGCGGGCGAGGTCACCAGATCCAGCTCTCCGGAGACGTGCAGTACGGCCCAGGCGTTGTGCTCGGCCTCGATCACCTTCAGCGTCACGCGTCCGGACCTTTCGTTCTGCCGATGCGGAAGTCGTCCTTCCACTCGCGGCTGCCCCGCCGCTCTCCCACGAAACACTCCCTGCCCCGGAAGGACCGGAACGAGGGGCCGGATCATTATCATCCCGGACCGGGACGCGGACACACTTACCGTAAAGGGGCATGCGTTGTCAGCGGCTCGCACTACATTCGAAAAGGAGTGACGAGGGGCGCAGGGCACGTGGTGGGCAGGATCACAGGGCTGGGGGCCGCATGGGGAAGGACGCACCGCCTCGCTGGGACCGCAGGATGCAGCAGCGGCTCGCGCGCGGCGAGGCGGCGGCGCTCGGCGAGCTGTACGACAGGTTCGCTTCGCTGGTGCACAGCCTCGCCCACCGGGTGCTCGACGACGACGCGGCCGCCGACCAGATCACACGCGAGGTTTTCGGTCACGTCTGGGAGAACCCGGACGCGTACGACCCCAAACAGGGCTCGATGAGGTCCTGGGTGGCCGGGCTCACACACCGGCAGGCCGTGCAGCGGCTGCGGCAGACCGGGGCCGCGGCACTGACGGACGGCGGCGACGGCACCTCGGAGGAGCTGGAGCAGAGGGTCCGCAGGGCCTCGGCCGCCGCCCGCGCGGACTACATCGTGACGTCGATGCCGGCGCCGCTGCGGGCCGCGCTGGAGCTCGCGTACTTCCAGCGCAGGGACTACCGGCAGACGGCGGCCGACCTGGGGGTCACCGAGGACGAGGCGCGCAGGCGGCTGCGGCTCGGGCTGCAACTGCTGTCCACGGCGAACCCGCACCACCAGGACGGTCTGCCGTTCCCTCCCGGATGCGGACAGCACGGATGAGCGGGGGACACGGGCCGGACGGACCGGAGCCGCCGGAGGACCGGACTCCGCGCATCCCGGCGCCGAGAGCGGCGGCGGACGACCTCGACGTGCCGGCGGCGGTGGCGGTCCCGCCCCCGCCGCCCGAGGCCCTCTCCCACGACGTGCTCAAGTCGCTGCTGGGCGCTTGGGCGCTGTCCGCGTGCGCGACCGACGAGACCAAGGCGGTCGAGGACCACCTCACCGAGTGCGCCCCCTGCGCGGAGGAGGCCCTGCGGCTGCGGGACGCGGTCGGCCTGCTCCACACCGAGCGCAGCCTGGACCTCGACCCGCTGCTGCGCAACCGCGTGCTCGACGGCTGCCTGGGCCGCCGGCCCGCGCGCGTCCCCGTCCCCGGCTGGACCACGCCGTACGACGCCGAGACGGCGCGCCTGGACGCCCTGCTGCGGGACATCGGCGACTCGGAGTGGCACGCGCCGGTGCGCCTCAAGTGGTTCGCCGGCGAGGAGGCGACGACCCGCAGAACGACCGTCGCCGGGGTCATCGGCCACCTGATGACCGTCGACGGCCTGGTCGCGAAGGCGCTCGGCCTCGACGACCCGATGGGCGCGGCAGGACCGGAATCGCCGTCGGAGCGCACCGAGTCGTACTGGCGCTCCTCCCGCTTCCCGCCGACCCGCACCGTCCGCGAACCGTGGCGCGAGCAGAGCCACGCCCTCATCCGCACGGTGTCCTTCGCGGGCCGCGGCGCCGCCGAGCTCTCCGTCTCGTACGGCGACTTCGCCCTGCCCCTGCGCGACGCGCTGCTGGACCGCGCCTTCGAGTGCTGGGTGCACGCCGAGGACATCGCGGACGCGGTGCACTATCCGTACGAGCCGCCGACCGCCGCGCACCTCAACCGCATGATCGATCTGGCCGCCCGGCTGATCCCGGCGACCCTCGCCGCCCGCCGCAGAGCCGGTCTCGCGGCCCCGGCCCGGCACCTGGTGACGCCGGGCTCGCCCGGCCGCTCGCTCCACCTGGAGATCGAGGGCGCGGGCGGCGGCGACTGGTACATCCCGCTGGACTCCCCGGCGGCGGTCGGCTCGGCCGCGCACAAGGTGGCCCATGTCGCTCTGGACGGCGTCGAGTTCTGCCAGCTGGCCTCGGGCCACGTGCCGCCGCAGGACGCGGCGGCGGGACAGAACGGCGACCGGGAGGCGATCCGCGACGTGCTCTTCGCGGCGGCGTCCCTGAGCCGCCTGTAGGCCCGTGGGCCCGGCCCGCCTCACCGGCCTTACGCGCCTACGCGCCTACGCGAAGATCACCGTGCGGCGGCCGTTGAGCAGGACACGGTGCTCGCTGTGCCACTTCACCGCCCGCGCCAGCGCCTGGCACTCCACGTCGCGGCCGATCGCCACCAGCTGCTCCGGCGTCACGTCGTGGCCCACCCGCTCGACCTCCTGCTCGATGATCGGGCCCTCGTCGAGGTCGGCCGTCACATAGTGCGCCGTGGCGCCGATGAGCTTCACACCGCGCGCGTGGGCCTGGTGGTACGGCTTGGCGCCCTTGAAGCTCGGCAGGAAGGAGTGGTGGATGTTGATGATCCGGCCGCTCAGCTGCTTGCACAGGTCGTCCGAGAGGACCTGCATGTAGCGGGCCAGGACGACCAGCTCGACGTTCTCGGAACGTACGAGCTCGAGGAGCTGCGCCTCCGCCTCCGCCTTGTTGTCCCGCGTCACCGGAATGTGGTGGAAGGGGATGTCGTACGAGCCGACCAGCTCGGCGAAGTCCGTGTGGTTCGAGACGACCGCCGCGATCTCCACCGGCAGGGCGCCGGTCCGCGACCGGAAGAGCAGGTCGTTCAGGCAGTGGCCGAACTTGCTGACCATCAGCAGGATCCGCATCCGCTCCTCGGGGCGGTGGATCTGCCAGTCCATCCGGAAGGAGTCACCGATCGCGGCGAAGCTGGCCCGCAGCTTCTCCACGGTCACCGGAGCCTCCGCCGAGAAGTGGACCCGCATGAAGAACAGGCCCGTGTCGTGGTCACCGAACTGCTGGCTGTCCTCGATGTTGCATCCGGTCATGAAGAGGTAGCTCGACACGGCATGCACGATGCCCTGTTTGTCCGGGCACGAGAGGGTGAGGACGTACTGGTCCGAGGAGGGCCGGTCCGACGGGGGCAGGAGGGACGGGGCGGGCTGCGGGGCACTCATGCCTCCGAGGATTCCACATCCGGCGGAGGTCAGGCCGCCCCGGTCAGAATGCGGATGACCTCCAGCGTGCGCGGTTCGGTGTCCGGGTCGTCCCCGTCGTTCGCCGCCAGCCGTACATGCGCCTCGCGCGCCGCCCGTACCGCCTCCGGCCAGGCGTGGTGCTCCAGGTACGCCGAAACGGGGGCGTCCGCGCCCACCTGGTGCATGATCTTCAGCACCCGCAGGACCGCGGCGTCGACGAGCGAGGCCTCCTGGGAGTCCCGGAAGATCGTGCCGACGTACTTCTCGGCCGACCAGTTGTCCAGCCAGGTGTCCTCGACCAGCCGGTACACGGCGTCTGTCACGTCTCCGTAGCCCTCGATGCCCGCCAGCCAGCACTGCTGCTGGAAGACGGGGTCGGAGAGCATGTGCAGCGCGGATCGCACGTTCGTGCGCCAGCGCCACCACGGCATGTCATTGAGCGGCATGCCGCCCATGGTGGGGGAGCGACGGCCGCGACGGGAAGAGTTCATCGAACCTTGCACGGTTGCAAATCGTACGTTCCCTGACGGCACGGGCGTACGGGCCCCCGCAATTCACTTCGGCGTCACTCTTCGTTGAGACATGCTCACTCCTCCGTTACCCATGGGGCGGAAGTGTGTGCGCACATGACCGGACGGCGAAGCCCTTCCTCTCCCCGCACATTTCTCTCGAAGGCCGCGGCCTTAATAGCCGCGGGTACGGCGACGGCGGTAGGGGCGTCGATGCTCGCCGGCTGCGCACTGCTCCCTGGGGCCTCGGGGGACTCCAGGGAGCCCGTGACCGTCATGACGTGGGCCCCCGAAGGAACCCCGGCCACGAACATGCCGGGCATGCCCGCCATGGCGAAGGCCTACGCCCGCTGGGCCAACGCGAACGGCGGTCTCGCGGGTCACGAGCTCAAGGTCGTCACCTGCAACGAGCACAACACCACCGTCGGCGCGGCCCAGTGCGCCAAACAGGCCGTGCGGCAGGGTGTGATCGCGGTCGTCGGCTCGTACAGCCAGCACGGCCGGGCCTTCATGGCGCCGCTGGAGACCGCCGGAATCCCTTACCTCGGCGGCTACGGCGCCTCCGACAAGGAGTTCAACAGCCCGCTCTCGTACCCCGTCAACGGCGGCCAGGCGGCCCTCCTCGCGGGCAGCGGCAGGCAGCTCGCCCGCGACTGCGACCGCGTGGCCCTGGTACGCCCCGACACGGTCGCCGGTGACGACCTGGCGACGCTCCTCGGTTCGGGCCTCGCGGAGGGCGACCGCAGGGCGGCCACCGACATCCTGGCGGCGGAGGACGCGAACGACTACACCGCGCAGGCACGGGAGGCGCTCAGCAGCGCGGGCGCCTTCGACGCGTACGGGACCGGGACCGGCTGCGTCACGGCGGTGCTCGGCGACCGTACGGAGACGTTCTTCGACTCGTTCCGGAGGCTGGAGCCGGAGGTTCACGGGAACGTCCGGGTCGCGTCGGTCCTCGGCAGCGTCGGGCAGCCGCTCCTCGACCGCACGGGCGGCAAGGACGGGCCCTTCGAGGGTGCGTACGTCACGGGCTGGTACCCGGTGGCGAGCGACGCGCGCTGGGACCCGATGCGCAAGGTGATCCGGGAACACGCCTTCGCGGACAACCGGATCGACCCGGCCGACACCGGGGTGCAGACCACCTGGATCGCGTACACCGTGCTCAAGGGGATCATCGAATCGCTCGCGGAGGACGGCACGGACAGCGTTGCGGCGTCCGACGTGGTCGGTGCCCTGAACCAGAACGAGGGAGTGGAGACGGGCGGCCTCACGCCCACGCTCAGCTGGCGCCTGGATCACCTGCTGGCGGCACGGGACTTTCCGCGCATCGTCAACAGGTACGTGACGTTCCAAGTGGTGCGCCGGGGACGGCTGGTGTCGGTGAAGGAGGGCTTCGTGGACGTGGGCGAGACGCTGGTGCAGGCGCCTTCCGCGGGCTGACGCACCGGGAGACGGGAGGAGGGGGACGGACGCCCGGACCGGGCGTCCGTCCCCCTCCCTGTTCCTGCCGTCCTGCCGTCCTGGCTCCTGCTCGCCGGCCGCGGTCAGAGCTGCGTGGCGTCGCGCTCCGTCAAGCCGTAGCGCTTCGCTATCGCGTTCCACATGCCGACGGCTTCCTTCTTCGCCTGCGACGCCTTGCCGCTCTCGCGGTTGCCCGCCTGCTGCTGCGGCGTCGACTGCGCGTGCCCCTTCCTGCAGCCCTTCTTGCCCGCGACCTGGTCGGCCCAGGCGGCGTAGTGGTTGTCGGCCGCGGCCGACGCCTTCCAGGCGCTGGTGAGCGAGGCCGAAAGCTCGGTGTGGTTCGGCAGCTTGTCGACGGCCAGGCCCCGGAGGCGGGTCACCAGCTCGTTGCGCTGCTTGGCGGCGGCCCGCAGGTCGCTCGCCGCCTTCGGCAGGTTCTTGCAGGCCCCGATGGACTGGACCGCGCTGATGACGGAGGCGCGGCTGTCGTTGCTGTCGGCGAGCAGCGCGTCGAGCGACTCGGCCTGCGGCTCGGCCGGGTCGGGGGCGGCCTGCGGCGAGGTCTCGCCCGCCGGTGAACTCACCGCGGCGACCGGCTTCTTGTCCTCGGGCTTCTCCTCCTCGCCGCCACTGAGCAGCGCGCCCGCCCCGAGGCCGAGCACGGAACAGCCGACGACGACCGCGGCGATCAGCACCAAGGGCGAGTTGCGCCGGCGCGGGGCAGCCCCTGCGCCCCCTGCGGGGGCCGCGGGCATGGGGGCCGCGGGAGGCACGGGCATCGCGGCCGGAGCCTGCGCGGCGGCGTTGCGGCGCGCGGCACGGCCCTGGGGGGCGGCCCCGAACTGCGGCTGCTGGTACGGCGGCTGCTGCTGAGGCTGCGCCTGGGGCTGTCCGTCGAAGTGCGGCATCTGCCGGGTGGCCTCCGCCGCCTGCGGCCCGGTGCCGGCCCGGAAGAGGTTGTCGAACTCGGCGGGCGGCTGCCGGTCTTCGGGGCCGCCGGGGCGGATGCCGAAGGGGGCGCCGGCGGGCGCCTCGGGAACGCCCTGGGCGTTCGGCACGGGCGGGAGGTACTGCGTGGCGTCCGCGTCGCCCGCCGGGCCTCCACCGGGAGCGGGCGCGGGCGCGTTCTGGTGCCGGCCGAGGAACTGCGTCGAGTCCGCCGGGTTCTCGGGCGGCAGGGCGCCGGGTCCGGCCGGCGGCACGGGCGGGAGGTACTGCGTGGCGTCCGCGTCGCCCGCCGGGCCTCCGGCGGGGGCCTCCGGGGGCAGGGGCTGCGGCTGCTGAGCGCCGTACTGCTGCTGCGGCTGCTGGGGCAGGGGCTGGGAGCCGTACTGCTGCTGCGGCTGCTGTGCCGGCTGGGCACCGTACTGCGGCTGCGGCTGCTGGGGCAGGGGCTGCGCGCCGTACTGCGGCTGGTGCTGCTGCGTTCCCGGCTGCGGCTGCGGCAGAGCGCCGGGCTGCTGGGCGCCGTACTGCTGCGTCCCGTACTGCGGCTGCGGCTGCGGCTGCGGCGCGCCGTACTGCTGCTGCGGCTGCTGCGGGGCGGCAGCGGGCTGCTGAGGGCCCCACGGCCCGCCCCACGGCTGTCCACCCGCCGGAGCCACCCGCTCCTCGGGTGCCCCGGGCACCCAGGGGCCACTGCCGTCCGCGGGCAGCACGACACCCTCGTGCGCGGGCGGCCGCGCAGCGGGAAGCTGCGACTCGTCACCCTGTCCGCTCTGCGTCACCGGGACTCCTACGTGTGGACGTATGTGTGGACCTACGGAACCGTCGGTTCACGCTACCGGGTGACACCGCGCCTTTGCCACGCGCCCACCGTCCCCACACACACCGCCGGAGGTCCGGCGGGGAGTCCTGTGACAGGTTGTGCCCTTAAGGCCCCGTTAAGGACCCCGTCAGGGCCCCGCCGGGCCCAGCCGGGCCCCGCCGGGCTCCCGGAAAAGTCCCTACGCCGCCTGCATCTCCAGCCGGGCGCCGAATTCCCGCACCGCGGGCTCGTCGCGGTACGGCTCCAGCCGCTGCTGGAAGTCCTCCAGGTACTCCGCCCCCCGGTTCGACCGCACCGTGCCCAGCAGCTCCACCGCGCGCGTGCCCGTGTCGCAGGCCTGCTCGATCTCGCGCTGCTGGACCTGCGCCGTGGCCAGTACGACCAGACCGATCGCCCGGCGCCGCGTCCGCGTTTCCGGATGACCGTCCAGGGCCTCCTGGGCGCGGCGCGCCGCCGTTTCCCCCTGCCCCAGGTCGCGGTGGCAGTGCGCCAGCTCGTCGCAGAGGTAGGCGTGGTCGAAGTGCGCGATCCACGCGGGGTCGTCGCCCGTGCCGTCCCCGGAACGCTCCAGCGCGCCCAGCGCCCTGGCCGCCATCGCGTCGCAGGCCCGCGCGTCGCCCATCAGCGCGTGCCCGCGCGCCTCCGCCGCGCAGAACATCGCCTCCGCGCGCGGTGTCACCCGTCCCCGTGCCCCCTCCTGCGCCGCCCGCGCCAACTGCGCGATCTCGCGCGGGTTCCCGAGCTGGGCGGCCAGGTGGCTCATGGACGCGGCCAGTACGTACCCGCCGTAGCCGCGGTCGTCCGCCGCCTGGGCGAGCCGCAGGGCCTGGATGTAGTAGCGCTGCGCGAGCCCCGGCTGGCCGGTGTCGACGGCCATGTAACCGGCCAGCTCCGTCAGCCGCGCCACCGCCGCGAAGAGGTCCCGGCCGACCGATTCGCGGTACGAACCGGAGAGCAGACCGGACACGACGCTGTTGAGGTAGTGCACGACGACCGGCCTGACGTGCCCGCTGCCGAAGCGGTGGTCCAGCTCCACGAGGGCTTCCGTGGTCGCCCGTACCGCCGCCACGTCCGACGCGCCGACCCGGCCGCCGCCCGCCGTCCTGGCCACCTGGGTGTCCGCGCCCGTGATCAGCCAGTCACGGCTCGGCTCGACGAGCGCCGACGCGGCGACCGTCGTGCCCGACAGGAAATCGCGGCGCCCCACGTCGCTGCGCCACAGCTCGCAGACCTGCTCGATCGCGCCGGGCACGGTCGGCGAGAACTGGAGGCCGATCCCGGAGGTCAGGTTCTTGCCGTTGGCCATGCCGATGTCGTCGATCGTGACCGTACGGCCGATCTTGCGCCCGATCGCTTCGGCGATGATGCCGGGTGCGCGCCCGCGCGGCTGCTGTCCGCGCAGCCAGCGGGCGACCGATGTCTTGTCGTACCTCAGGTCGAGACCGTGTTCGGCGCCGCACATGTTGACGCGGCGGGCGAGCCCGGCGTTGGAGCACCCGGCTTCCTGAATGAGCGCCTGCAACCGTTCGTTGGGCTGGCGGGCGACGAGAGGCCTGGCTGCCATTGACTACCCCCTGGTGCCGCAGTGGTCCGTGAATCATGGACTGAATCACGCTGATCACTGCCCGGCGGATATGCAGAGAATGCCGAACATGCCGGAAGAGAACGGTATTGGCGGCCTTTTGGCCGTCATTCCCGGGCTTCCGTACCTGTGGTTACCCGCCCGCAGCCCTCCAGCCGCATGCGCGCCCCCGGCCATGCACCGGTGCGCCCCGCGTGCAGGATCGATGCTCCTCCCGCAAGGCGGCGCACGCCCGTAACCCGCGGTGACGGCGGGAGTTGAGCTGTTCGTGGAAGAGACCATCGGAGTCACGGACGCCGCCCAGATCCCCCATCAGCGCGGCGATCAACTGCTGGACAGCGCCGTGCGGTACGCGGAAGAACGGCACTGGGACGTGTTCCCCGGTACCTGGCTGGAGGCGGACGAGGGGGTCGAGCGCTGCTCGTGCGGCGTCCCCTCCTGCGCCTCTCCCGGCGCGCACCCCGCCACCGCCGACTGGGCGGCCCAGGCGACGGGCAGCGCCACCGCGGCACGCCGCCTGTGGTCGAAACAGCCGAGAGCGTCGATCCTGCTGCCGACGGGCCGCTCCTTCGACGCCCTGGACGTACCCGAGTCGGCCGGGTTCCTGGCGCTGGCCAGGATGGAGCGCATGGAGCTGACGCTCGGTCCCGTGACCTGCACCCCCGACCGCAGGATGCTGTTCTTCGTCCTGCCGGGAGCCGGTGCCAAGGTGCCCGACCTGGTACGCAAGCTGGGCTGGACACCGACCGCGATCGACCTGACGACGCGGGGCGAGGGCGACTACGTCGCGGCGCCTCCGACCCGGCTCGGCGGGATGGGCGCGGTGCAGTGGGCGCGCCGCCCCACACCGGCCAACCGGTGGCTGCCGGACGTGGAGGAACTGATCAGTCCCCTCGCCTATTCCTGCGGGCGAGAGGCAGCCGCGGCGCGCACACGCCGACCGTAGGGTGTTCCCCGTAGCGGGACGGGGACACTTGGAGGCTGTGCTGCATGCGTGACCGGGCAGTGGGACCGGAAGAGGCGGGCGGAGCGCACACTGCGCCGCCCGCCGCCGTACGTGCAGAGGGCCTGTGGAAGCGGTTCGGCGAACAGATCGCCGTCGCCGGCATCGATCTGGAGCTGCCCGCGGGCAAGTTCATCGGCCTGGTCGGGCCGAACGGGGCGGGCAAGACCACCACCTTGTCGATGGTCACGGGGCTGCTGCGCCCCGACGCGGGAACGGTCCTGATCGGCGGGCACGACGTGTGGCGGGACCCGGTCGCGGTCAAGGCCCGGATCGGCGTACTGCCGGAAGGGCTACGGCTCTTCGAGCGGCTGTCGGGACGTGAACTCCTCGCCTACTCCGGCCGGCTGCGGGGGCTGCCCGGCGACGAGGTCGACAAGCGGGCGACGCAGCTCCTCGACGTACTCGACCTGGCGGACGCGCAGCACAAACTGGTCGTCGACTACTCGACCGGCATGCGCAAGAAGACCGGCCTGGCCGCCGCCCTGCTGCACAATCCCGAAGTGCTCTTCCTCGACGAGCCCTTCGAAGGCGTCGATCCCGTGTCGGCGCAGACGATCCGCGGCGTACTGGAGCGGTACACGGCGTCCGGCGCGACCGTCGTCTTCTCCAGCCATGTGATGGAGCTCGTCGAGTCGCTGTGCGACTGGGTCGCGGTGATGGCGGGAGGGCAGATCCGCGCCCAGGGAACGCTCGCAGAGGTACGGGGCGACGCGCCCTCCCTCCAGCGGGCCTTCCTCGAACTGGTCGGCGCGAACGGGCGGGACAGCGGGGAGAGCCTCGACTGGCTGGGCGGCGGCGCCCGGTGAGCGCGGGCGCCACGGCCGTTCCCGGGAAGAGCGAACCGGCCGTTCCGGGGAAGGGCACGCCGGGCGTCCCCGGGATCACCTCCGTCTTCGTACGGCTGAAGCTGTCGCTGCTGCGCAACGGGCTGCGGCAGTCGTCCGGCCGCAGGGCCGCGTACATCGCGTCCGCGGTGTTCGCGCTGCTCTTCGCGGCGCTCCAGCTGATCGGCCTGATCGTGCTGCGCGGGAACGAGCACGCGGTGACCGTCGTGGTGCTGCTGACGGCCCTTGCCGGGGTCGGCTGGGCGGTGATGCCGCTGTTCTTCCCCAGCGGCGACGAAACGCTCGACCCGTCCCGCCTGGTCATGCTGCCGCTGCGGCCCCGGCCGCTGGTCCGGGCGCTGCTGACGGCGTCACTCGTGGGCATCGGACCGCTGTTCACGTTCTGCCTGGCTCTGGGGACGGTGATCGCCGTGGCGCGCGGCGCGGCGGCCGCCGCCGTCGGTGTCCTCGCCGTGGCGCTGACGCTGCTCCTGTGCGTGGCGCTGGCGCGGGCCGTGGCGGCGGCGAACGTGCGGCTGCTGACCAGCCGCAAAGGGCGCGATCTGGCCGTGCTGAGCGGCCTGGTGATCGCCGTCGGCATCCAGGTGGTCAACTTCGGCGCGCAGCGGCTCTCCAGCGCGGGCGGGCTCGCGAGGCTCGATCCGGTCGCGGACGTACTGAGCTGGGTGCCGCCGGCGTCGGCGATCGGCGCCGTGGACGCGGTGGGCGACGGGGCGTACGGCCGTGGCGCGGCCCAGCTGCTGCTGGCCGTGGCGGCGCTGGCAGCGCTGCTGTGGTCCTGGGAGCGCAGTCTCGTCAGGCTGATGACGTCCCCGGACGGTTCGACGCTCCAGGCCGCCGAGCCGGCCCGCAAGGAGTCGTCGCCGGGGTTCGGCGGCCGGTTCCTGCCCGGCGGGCGTACGGGCACGGTGATCGAGCGCAGCCTGCGGTACGTGCGGCGGGACCCCAAGACCAAGGCCGCGTGGGTGACTTCACTGGCGATCGGGCTGATCGTCCCGGTGTTCAACGCGCTCCAGGGAACGGGCACGGTCTACTTCGCGTGCTTCGCGGCCGGGATGCTCGGCATCCAGATGTACAACCAGTTCGGCCAGGACACGTCCGCCTTCTGGATGGTCGCGGCGACGATCTCCACCACACGGGACGCGTACGAGGAACTGCGGGCGCGCGCCCTGGCGCTGCTGGTGATCACGCTTCCGTACACGGCGCTGGTCACCGTGGTCACGGCGGCGCTGGTGGGGGACTGGCGGGCCCTTCCCGAGGCGCTCGGACTGTCCTTCGCGCTGCTGGGCGCGATGCTGGCGACGGGAGCGGTGACTTCGGTGCGCTTCCCGTACTCGATCCCGCAGGACAGCGCGCACAAGAACGTCGCTCCGGGGCAGGCGGGCCTCGCCTGGATCTCGATCCTCGGCGGCATGGTCGCGGCGGCACTGCTGTGCGCTCCGCTGATCGCGCTGACGATCTGGCTGCACGTGGCGGACGGGCGGGGCTGGCTGTGGCTGGTGCTGCCGCTGGGTGCGGCGTACGGCGCGCTGATCTCGTGGGCGGGCGTGCGCTGGGCGGCGCCGCAGGCGGCGGCGCGGCTGCCGGAGATCCTGACGGCGGTCAGCAAGGGCTGACCGCCGGGCACGGACGGCTCGGCGGCCACCGGCCCCCGCCGGTGGCACCTGCCGCCCCCTCCCCCTGGGCCCGGCCGCCGCCTGCGGCCCGCCGGAGCGGGGGCGACGGCCACCCGGGGGAGGCGGGCTCACAGGCGCCTCCGGGCGGCTCAGGGGCGGCTCAGGGGCGGGGTGACGGGCTCCTCGGCGGTCGCCTCCAGGAAGGGCTCGATCGCGGCGCGCCAGCCGTCCGGCCGGTCGTAGTGGATGAGGTGTCCCGCGTCCACCACCTCGGCGTACTGCCCGCGCGGCAGGACCCTGACCATCTCCTGGGCCTCCGCGCGGCCCAGTTCGCCGTCGAGGCCGCGGACCACCAGGGTGGGGCACCGGACCAGCGCGAGCTCCTCCCAGTGGGCTTCGTACACCCAGGTCTCGCGGGAGGCGAGCATCTGGCGGCGGGAGAAGAGCGGGTACCAGCCGTCGGCGCGCTCGGCCATGACCTCGGCGAAGAACTCGCCGCGGCCCGGGCTCGGCCGCTCCACCCAGGGGTCGTCCTCACCGAACCACTTGCGGACGTCGGCCAGCGTGGCGAACGGGACGGGCCAGGACTTGAACCAGTCCTCCCACTCCCGTTGCGACGCGGCGCCGAGCGCACTGGCCCGCATGTCGCAGATGACGACGGCGCGGACGAGATCGGGGCGCTTGGCGGCGAGCTGCCAGGCGGTGAGGGCGCCCATGGAGTGGCCGATGAGGGTGACGGGCGCGAGGCCCAGCTGCTCGACCGCGGCTTCGGCGTCGGCGACGTACGCCTCGCGCGTGTACGGGCCGTCGGCCGGCTTCTCGCTGCGGCCGTGTCCGCGCTGGTCGAGGGCGACCGCGCGGTAGCGCTCGGAGAGCCAGCGCGCGGTGCCCGCCCAGTGCGCGGCACGGCCCATCAGTCCGTGGAGCAGGAGGACCCCGGAAGCCCGGTCGGTCTCTCCGCTCCCTTTGGGCGGGTCGGCGAACTCCCAGGCCGCGAGGCGTACGCCGCCGGCTCCGGTCACATCGATGCGCCGCACCATATGTCCTGGCACCCCCTTCGTCCCCCGGGTGGTCCATTGATGAGTGGTCGAGCCCAGCGAGACTATCGAACCCGCATTCGAAAACACGGTTTTGGCGCGCAACACCCCTCGTTCGAGTGACCACTCTCAAGGGTTGGCTCCCGCTGCCGAGGGGAGATCTTCATCGGGAGGCGGGCCGCTCGGGGAAGACGGTCCGCGGGGGCCGACCCTGGGAGCTCGGGGCTCCGGGTCGGCACAGGGGAGGACGGGCTCCGGCGCCTCAGGGCGCCGGAGCCATCCCTTTGCCGACGGACAGCCTCCCGACCGACAGCGTGAACACGAGCGGCACCCAGCGGGTGCCGGCGCGACGGGCGCATCCCCTGCCCCCTCCCCCACCGAACCGGACGACTGAACCGGACCGACCGGACCGACCGGACCGGACCGACCTGGCCCTGCCGGACCGGACCGACCGGACCGACCTGGCCCTGCCGGACCGGCCGGCAGACCGGCCGACGGCCCTCACGTCATGTGCCTCCGTCACAGCCTGGCACGCGATCCGCCCGGTCGCTGGGATTCCGGAGGATCGCCGGACCGGCCCCAACCACCGCCGGACCGCGGAACGTTGCCGCCGGGACACCGGTGTCAGCGCTTGGCGACAAAAACGTGCGAGGCCACCTCGGCGCCGAGCTCCGCGGCCTCACCACTGCTGCCGACGAGTACCCCGCCGGGCGACTCCGTCACGCTCACGACCGATCCGGGCTGCACACCCGCACGACGCAGCGTGTACATCAGCTGGGCGTCCGTCTGAATCGGCTCCCCGATCCGGCGTACGACCACGGTCTTGCCCTCCGGACCCGGCTCCAGGTCGTTCAGGCTGACCATGTTCTCGTCCAGGAACGGATCGGCCTCGGCCTTCTCGCCCAGTTCCTCCAGACCCGGGATCGGGTTCCCGTACGGAGACTCCGTCGGGTGGCGCAGCAGCTCCAGGACGCGCCGCTCCACCGCCTCGCTCATCACGTGCTCCCAGCGGCAGGCCTCCGCGTGGACCTGCTCCCACTCCAGGCCGATCACGTCGACGAGCAGGCACTCGGCGAGCCGGTGCTTGCGCATCACGCGGGTGGCGAGCATCCGGCCCTCGCCGGTCAGCTCCAGATGGCGGTCGCCCGCCACCGTCACCAGACCGTCGCGCTCCATGCGCGCCACGGTCTGACTCACCGTCGGTCCGCTCTGGTCGAGCCGCTCGGCGATACGGGCGCGCATGGGGACCACGCCTTCTTCCTCGAGCTCGAGGATGGTGCGGAGATACATCTCCGTCGTGTCGATCAGTCCGGACATACGTGCCCCTCGATTACTCGTGCGCTGGCCCTGACCCAATTCTGACGCATAGCACCGGCAACCGTGTCGCGCCGGTGGGAAGCCGTATTGACACGGCACTGGTCCAGACCGCAACGTGATCCGCGCCACCGTCGTACGACGTACCGCTGGAAGGGGCTCCTCCGCGATGAGCGAAAGCAAGCTGGCCGGTCAGTTCTTCGACGCCGCGATCGGGCTGCTGCACCGGGTCCGCGACGAGGAGGCCGGGAACATCGCGGCCGCCGGCGCCGCCATCGCCGGCACCGTGGCCGCGGGAGGCCGGCTCTTCGCCTTCGGCGCGGGCCACTCCTCGCTCGCCGCCCAGGACGTCGTCTACCGGGCCGGCGGCCTCGCCCTGATGAACCTTCTCGCCGTTCCCGGGACCGTCGGCGTGGACGTCACGCCCGCCACCCTCGGCTCCGCCCTGGAACGCGTCGACGGGCTCGCGGGAGCCGTGCTGGACAGCAGCCCCGCCGAACCGGGCGACGTACTGGTGGTCATCTCGCTGTCGGGCCGCAACGCCCTGCCGGTGGAGATGGCGATGAACGCGCAGGCGCTCGGCCTGAAGGTCATCGGCGTGACCTCGCTGGCGTACGCGCGCGAGACGAAGTCCCGGCACGTCTCCGGCACGTACCTCAAGGACCACTGCGACATCGTCCTCGACAGCAAGATCGCGGTCGGTGACGCCGAACTCACCGCGGAGGGAATCGAGGCACCCTTCGCTCCCGCCTCGACGGTGGTGACGAGCGCCCTGATGCAGGCCGTCCTGGCCACGGCGGCGGGCGACCTGGCGGAGCGCGGCATCGAACCGCCCCTGCTGCGCTCGGGCAACGTCGACGGCGGCCACGAATGGAACGGCCGCGTGATGACGGAGTACCGCGACCGGATCTTCTTCCGCCGCTGAGCGAGCCCGGCCGGCGGCTAGGACCCGCGCAGGCACTGGTGGAGGTCGATCGCCGCCGCCACGCGCACGGCGATGTTCTCCGCGTACGCCGCGTCCGGGCGCTCGAAGGCGCTGCGGCTCGGACCGCGCAGGAACGTGGCCACACCCAGCGTCCTGCCGCGGCTGCGCAGCACCACGCACAGGGCGTGCACGGTGTCCTCCGGCCACTGGCGCTGCGCCGCCCAGTCCCGCGGGCCCCCGCTCGCCCGTACCGAGCCGAGCCGGTCGAGGCACTGGAGCGCCGGATGACCGGACGGGTACGGGACCGGGATCCCGGCTCCGCCGGCCGCCGGCAGGCACGGGCCCGGGGCGCCCGACGGCGTGGCCGCCGCCCGGACCAGGCGGGCCGGGTGGTCCCCCGCGGTCAGGTCGACCAGCGCGTGGTCGGCGAAACCGGCGAGGGCGAAGTCGAGGTACGACAGCGCGGCCTCCATCGGGTCCTCGCACTCGGCGGCCGCGCGCCCCGCGCGGTGCAGCTGGTTGCCGCGGAACCGCTGCTGCGCGGCCTCCTGTTCCGCCGTCTTCGCTTCGGTGATGTCCTGGAACAGCCAGCCGACCCCCAGCGGAACCGGCTCCTCGGCGAGCGGCGAGGCCAGTCTCAGGAAGCCGCTGCGCCAGCACCGACGCCGTCCGCGCTTCCCGCCCGGCTCCGCCGCCCGCAGCGTCACCCACAGCTCCGCGGGGGCCGGGGGCGTCCCTTCCGCCAGTACGTGCTGCAGAGCGCCCTCCAGCTCCTCCACGCCCTGCACGACGAGCTCCCCCAGGGGGCGGCCCAGCAGCGCCGTACGCCCCACGCCCAGCGCGCGCGCCGCGTGCGCGTTGACGACGGTCGGGCGCAGGTCCACGTCCACCAGGACGACGCCCCAGGACGCGTCCTCGAAGAGCGCCTCGCTCAGCGCGATCGCCCGCTCCAGGTCGATCTGCGCGTGCACCTCGCTGAACGCGCAGTACACCCCGGCGGGCTTGCCCTCCGCGCCCTGCACGCCCGCCGCCTGCGTCCGCACGAGGACGCGCCCGCCGTCCTTGCGAAGGAGCGCGAATTCGTGCACCTGCCGGCCCGGAGCGTGCATCGCCGACATCAGCCGTCCCTGCACCTCGTCCGCGTCCGCCGGCCGCGCCGCCCACCCCGCGAATCCGGCCCGCCCGACCGCCTCGTCGGCCGTCCACCCGAGGATCCGCTCGGCCTCACGGTTCCAGTGGGTGATCACCCCGTCCGCGTCGAAGGCGCAGAGCGCGGCGTCCATGCCGTCGAGAAGCGCGGCGAGGAGACCGCCGGAACCCGGCCCCGGCCCGTCGGGACCGAACGCATCGGCGGTCTCGCCCATCCGGGAAGCACTCACCCGGCACCCCCTGCAGGTGTTCGCCTTCTCTGCACTGCTTGCACTGCTGAACCCGGGATCATTCAACTGGAACGTGACGCAGCACACACCTGGTTCAGGGAAAAAGATGCTCCCGGTAATTCGGTTGTGGGGAGCGGGACAGGTTCTTAGGCTTGCAGTACACGTGAAGGGAGGTGGTTCGGAAGTGATGTCATTTCGGACTCGTGAGGTGACTGCGGGCTGACGGCCCGTCGTCGCACTTAGTGCAGGCCGGCAGGGTGTCGGCCGAAATCCCAAGCAGTCACCGACCCGCGGGCTCGCCGGTAAGTCCGGCCGGCTCCTCTCCGGAGGAACCAGAGCCCGCGGGTTTCTGCGTTCCACGGGCCCTCTCGGGCGTACGGGCGGCATACGGGCCCGGGGGCTTGCGGGGCCCCTACGGGCAGAGGCGCTCCACGCGCCATGCGCCGTCCTCGGCGACGTACCGCAGGCGGTCGTGCAGGCGGTTCGCGTGGCCCTGCCAGAACTCCATCGTCTCGGGAACGATCCGGTACCCGCCCCACTCCGGAGGCACCGGTACGCGCTCCGTCTCGGGGTAGCGCGCCGCCAGTTCGCCGTAGCGCGCGAGCAGCTCCTCGCGTGACGTGATCACCGACGACTGCGCGCTCGCCCAGGCCCCCAGCTGCGAGCCGTGCGGGCGTGTTCTGAAGTACGCCGCCGTCTCGTCGCGGCCGATCCGCGCGGCCGTACCGGTGACTATCACCTGGCGTGCGACCTGGTGCCACGGGAAGAGCAGGGAGACGTACGGGTTGGACGCGATCTCGCGTCCCTTGCGGGAGGCGTAGTTCGTGAAGAAGACGAAGCCCCGCGGGTCGTACTTCTTGAGCAGGACCGTGCGGGACGAGGGCCGGCCGTCGGGGGTGGCCGTGGAGAGGATCATGGCGTTCGGTTCGTGGAGGCCGCCGGCGGCGACCTGCCGGAACCAGTGGTCGAACTGGCCCATCGGCTCGGCTGCGAGTTCCGCCTCCGTGAAGGCTTCGCTGCGGTAGTGCTCGCGCATGGCGGCGGGATCGAAATCTCGGTTCGGCACGGTGCCATCCTGCCGCAGTGGTCCAGTCTGCCCGGCACCCGGTGCCACCAACCCTCTGCGCGGGAAATGGGGAAGTGTGCCGGTAATCACGCTTCCCCGCATCGGCGGAACCCGCCAAAATGTGGGCGCCGGGCACTGTGACCTCCATACAGCAGGGGATATCGTGCCTGCTTCCGAAGCGGTTGGGTGACCACCTGCCGCGCGGGGAATCGCCGGGGTGGCCGAGGGCGCCTGAAACCTGACCCCTGGTCGTGAGCCGCTTGTCGATGCTTGTCGAACACATCATGAGGAGCCGCCTGATGTCCGACTTCGTACCCGGTCTCGAAGGGGTCGTCGCGTTCGAAACGGAGATCGCAGAACCGGACAAGGAGGGCGGTGCGCTCCGTTACCGGGGGGTCGACATCGAAGACCTGGTCGGGCACGTGTCCTTCGGGAACGTGTGGGGCCTGCTGGTCGACGGCGCGTTCAATCCCGGGCTGCCGCCCGCCGAGCCGTTTCCGATCCCGGTCCACTCCGGTGACATCCGCGTGGACGTGCAGTCCGCGCTGGCGATGCTCGCGCCCGTGTGGGGCCTGAAACCGCTGCTCGACATCGACGAGCAGACCGCGCGCGACGACCTGGCGCGCGCCGCCGTGATGGCGCTGTCGTACGTCGCCCAGTCGGCGCGCGGGCAGGGCCTGCCGATGGTGCCGCAGCGGGAGATCGACAAGGCGGAGACCGTCGTCGAGCGCTTCATGAAGCGCTGGCGCGGCGAGCCCGACCCCAAGCACGTCAAGGCCGTCGACGCCTACTGGACGTCGGCCGCCGAGCACGGCATGAACGCCTCCACGTTCACGGCGCGGGTGATCGCGTCGACCGGCGCGGACGTGGCCGCGGCCCTCTCGGGCGCGGTCGGTGCCATGTCCGGGCCGCTCCACGGTGGCGCGCCCTCGCGCGTCCTGGGCATGATCGAGGAGATCGAGCGCACCGGGGACGCGGCCGCGTACGTGCGGCAGGCCCTCGACAAGGGCGAGCGTCTGATGGGCTTCGGCCACCGTGTGTACCGTGCCGAGGACCCGCGGGCGCGCGTTCTGCGGCGTACGGCGAAGGAGCTGGCCGCGCCGCGCTTCGAGGTCGCCGAGGCGCTGGAGAAGGCGGCTCTGGAGGAGCTGCACGCACGGCGTCCCGACCGGGTGCTCGCGACGAACGTGGAGTTCTGGGCGGCGATCGTGCTGGACTTCGCGGAGGTCCCGGCGCACATGTTCACGTCGATGTTCACGTGTGCGCGTACGGCCGGCTGGAGCGCGCACATCCTGGAGCAGAAGCGCACGGGCCGCCTGGTGCGGCCTTCCGCGCGGTACGTCGGTCCCGCGTCGCGCAGCCCGCAGGAGGTCACGGGTTTCGACGACATCGCGCGCTGAGCGGTTGTACGGCCGCTCAGGGGCCGGGGCTGCCCGCTCCCCGGCCCCTCCGGCGTTTCACGTGCGCGCAGGTGTCAGTCCGGCGCGCCGTCGAGTGCGCCGTCGAGCAGGACGGCCCACTGCGTCACCACGCGCCGGCGTCGCGTCGCGTCGTCGGTGAGGAGGTTGGCGAGGCCCAGGCCGCGGGCCATGTCGAGGAGGCCCTGGACGGTCTCGCGTACGCCGGGAACCGTTTCGTCGGCGCCGAGGAGTTCCACCGCGATGCGGTGTGTCTCGCGGCCGACGCGGCCTTCGAGTTCGGTGACGCGGGGGCCGAGCTGGTCCTCGTTGGACGCGGCCACCCACAGGTGGAGGGCGGCCCGGAAGAGCGGCCCCGTGTAGAGGTCGACGAGGGCGCCGACGACGGCCGCGCGGTTGGCGGCGCCTTGCGGGAACAGCGCGCGCAGCGCCGTGGAGCGCTCCTCGGCGACGTACTCGACGGCTGCGGTGAAGAGGTCCTCGCGGGTCGGGAAGTGGTGCTGGGCGGCGCCTCGCGAGACGCCGGCCCGTTCCGCGACGAGGGTCACGGTGGAGCCCGCCCAGCCGCGTTCGGCCAGGCAGGACACGGCGGCCTCCAGGAGGCGCTGTCTGGTGGCCCTGGAGCGGTCCTGCTTGGGGGCCTTGCCCGTGGCCGGGGACAGGGGCGGGGCCGGGGTGGAGGTGGGGGTTGGGGTCACAGCACCCATG
Source organism: Streptomyces altiplanensis (assembly GCF_053591575.1). Lineage (NCBI taxonomy): Bacteria > Bacillati > Actinomycetota > Actinomycetes > Kitasatosporales > Streptomycetaceae > Streptomyces > Streptomyces altiplanensis. The sequence continues at coordinate 123,087 of NZ_JBSFUB010000003.1, forward strand.
CGGGGTCCCGTCGTTCGAGGAATGCCGTCACGCCCTCGGCCGCCTCCCGTGAGGCGAACAGGCGCGCGGAGTGCTCGACGAGCGTGTCCGCGTCCCGGTCGAAAGCTGCCAGCACTGTAGCCGTGACCAGGCGCTTGGACTCGGCCAGCCCCTGGGGGGAGGCCCTGCGCAGTCCGTCGAGCACGGGTGCGAGCGCCTCGTCCACGTCGTCGGACGTGAGGGTGACCAGTCCCGTACGGGCCGCCTCCGCCGCGTCGAACCGTTCCCCGGTCAGGTAGTAGCGGGCGGCGGCGCGCGGGTCCAGGCGCGGCAGCAGCGGCATCGAGATGACGGCGGGGGCCAGTCCGAGCCGGGACTCGGTGAACGCGAAGCTCGCGCCGGGCCCCGCCGCGGAGATGTCGCACGCGCCGAGCAGTCCGAGGCCGCCGGCCCGTACGTGTCCCTCCACGCGTGCCACCACCGGCTTGGGCAGTTCGGTGATGCTCCGCAGGAGGGCGACGAAGGCCGCCGGGTCGGGCGGGGACTTGAGGTCGGCGCCCGCGCAGAACGTGCTCCCTGTGTGGGTGAGCTGCACGGCCCGTACGGCGGGGTCCTTCGCGCAGGCGGACAGGGCGTCGCCGAGTTCGCCGACGAGCCGTGCGGACAGCGCGTTGCGGTTCGCCGGCGAGTCGAGGGTCAGGGTGGTGATCCCGCGTTCGTGCGCGGTGGGTACCAGGGTCATGCGCGGTCCCCTTCACGTGCGCGCAGGGCGCGCAGTTCGCGCCTGAGGATCTTTCCGGAGGCGGCCCTGGGGACGCTGGTGAGGAACGCGACGCGGCGGACCTTCTTGTACGGGGCGACGCGTTCGGCGACGTACGCCGTCACGTCGTCCTCGGTGAGGCGGGCGGACGGCTGCGGGACGACGTACGCCATGGGCACCTCGTTGCCGTCCGCGTCGTACACGCCGATGACCGCCGCGTCCGCGATGTCCTCGTGGGTGAGGAGGAGCGCTTCGAGTTCGGCCGGTGCGACCTGGAAGCCCTTGTACTTGATGAGTTCCTTCACGCGGTCGACGACGAAGAGCCAGCCGTCCGCGTCGGTCCTTCCGACGTCGCCGGTGTGCACCCATCCGTCGGCGTCGATCATGGCGGCGGTGGCGTCGGGGCGGCCGAGGTAGCCCTTCATCACCTGGGGGCCCCGGATCGCGATCTCGCCCTCCTCTCCGACGCCCACGTCCTTGCCGGGGTCGTCGAGGGAGAGGATGCGCATCTCCGTTCCCGGGAGCAGCTTTCCGACCGTTCCCGGGGGCGGGTTCGGTGCGTTCCGGGGAACGACGTGGGTGCCGGGGGACAGTTCCGTCATGCCGTACGCCTGGAGGACGGGCGGCAGGCCGAGGCGGTGCGAGCAGGCCCGGGCGAGAGCGGCGTCGAGCGGGGCGGCGGCGCTGACGATGTACTCCAGGCTGGACAGGTCGTACGTGGTGACGGAGGGGTGCTTGGCGAGGGCCAGGACGATCGGCGGGGCGACGTACAGGCCGTTGATGCGGTGCCGGTCGATCGCCGCGAGGAACTGGGCGAGGTCGAAACGCGGAAGTACGACGACCGTCGCACCGTTGCGCAGGGGTGCGTTCATGAGGGCCGTGAGGCCGTAGATGTGGAAGAACGGGAGAACGGCGAGGATGCGGTCGCCGGGGCCCATGGGGATGAAGGGGTCCAGTTGCGCCAGGTTGGTGGCGATGCTGCGGTGCGTCAGCATCACGCCCTTGGGGACGCCCGTGGTGCCCGACGAGTACGGGAGTGCAGCGACGTCTTCGGACGGGTCGATGGTGAGCCGTGGTTCGGGTGCGGTCGAGGCGAGCATGTCGAGCACCGACCGGTGTCCCTCCGCGTGGTCGCAGACGAAGATCTCCTCGATTCCGCCGACGAGTTCGGCGGCCCTCCGGGCCACGCCGAGGAGCGGTGAGACGGTGACGATCCAGCGGGCGGAGGAGTCGGTGAGCTGCTTGGCGAACTCCTCCGCCGTGGACAGCGGGTGGACGGTCGTGACGGAGGCCCCGGCGCGCGTGGCGGCGTAGAAGACCACCGGGTAGGCGATGGTGTTGGGGCTGTGCAGGGCGAGTACGTCGCCCTGCCGCAGGCCCGCCTCGGTGAGCGCGGCGGCGACGCGCCGGTGGAAGGCGTCCAGCTGGCTGTACGTGATCGTGTCACCGTTCGTCCCGTCGATCAGGGCGGGTGTTCCGCCGTACTCGGCGGCCTTTCCGAGCACCGCTTCGTGGATGGGCAGTTCGACGGGCTCTACGGACGCGTACGCGCTCTGGAACGCCATGACGGTTTCCTCCCGCGGTAGGGGTGGTGGCCAGAATCGCGCGTCCTAGTACGACTTGGGGAGACCCAGGGACTGGTGGGAGACGAAGTTGAGGATCATTTCGCGGCTGACGGGCGCGATACGGGCCACCCGGGCGGCGGTGATGAGCGAGGCGAGGCCGTACTCGCGGGTGAGTCCGTTGCCGCCCAGGGTGTGGACGGCCTGGTCGACGGCTTTCACGCAGGCTTCCGCGGCGGCGTACTTCGCCATGTTGGCGGCCTCGCCCGCGCCGAGGTCGTCGCCCTCGTCGTAGAGGCGGGCGGCCTTCTGCGTCATCAGGCGGGCCAGTTCGAGTTCGATGTGGGCCTGGGCGAGGGGGTGGGCGATGGCCTGGTGGGAGCCGATGGGGGCCTTCCAGACGGTGCGTTCCCTGGCGTACTCGACGGCCCTGCCCAGCGCGTAGCGGCCCATGCCGAGGGCGAAGGCGGCGGTCATGACGCGTTCGGGGTTGAGTCCGGCGAAGAGCTGGAGGAGGCCGGCGTCCTCGTCGCCGACGAGGGCTTCGGCGGGCAGGCGCACGTCGTCGAGGACCAGCTCGAACTGCTTCTCCGGTGCCTGGAGTTCCATGTCGATCTGCGAGCGCCGGAAGCCGGGGGTGTCGCGGGGGACGATGAACAGGCACGGTTTGAGGCGGCCCGTCCTCGCGTCCTCCGTCCGGCCGACGATCAGGGTCGCGTCGGCGATGTCGACGCCGGAGACGAAGACCTTGCGTCCGGTGAGCAGCCAGTTCCCCTCACCGTCGCGGCGGGCCGTGGTGGTGATCCGGTGGGAGTTCGACCCGGCGTCGGGTTCGGTGATGCCGAAGGCCATGGTGAGGCTGCCGTCGGCGAGGCCGGGCAGCCAGGCGGCCTTCTGCCGGTCCGTGCCGAAGCGGGCGATGACGGTGCCGCAGATGGCGGGCGAGACGATCATCATGAGGAGCGGGCAGCCGGCGGCGCCCAGTTCCTCCAGGACGATGGCCAGTTCCGCCGTGCCGCCGCCCCCTCCGCCGTACTCCTCGGGGAGGTTCACCCCGAGGTAGCCGAGCTTGGCGGCCTCTGCCCAGAGTGCGTCGGGGTGCGCTCCCTCGCGCACGACGGTGGTGGCGTAGTCGCGTCCGTAGCGCTTTCCGAGAGCGGCGACGGCCGCCCGGAGCGCCTTGTGTTCCTCGGTCTCCGCGGCGGCGGGGCTGGGGCTCATGGCTGCTGTTCCTCCTGGGGCTCTTCGACGGCCTCTTCGGCCTGTACGACGGCGAGCAGGGCGCCCACCTCGACCTGGTGGCCGGGGGCGGCGTGGAGCGCGGCGAGCGTGCCGGAGGCGGGAGCGCAGACGCGGTGCTCCATCTTCATGGCCTCCAGCCAGAGCAGGGGCTGTCCGGCGGTGACGCGTGCGCCCTCCGTGAGTCCTCCGGCGACGCGGACGACGGTGCCGGGCATGGGCGCGAGCAGGGAGCCCGGTGCGGTGCGGGTGGCGGGGCCGGGGAAGCGGGGCAGGGCGGTGAGGGTGTGGGAGCCGCCGGTGGACGTGTCGACGTACACCCGGCCGCCGGTGTGCGCGGCGATGCGGAAGTGCCGCAGTACGCCGTCGGTTTCGAGGCTCACGTGATCGGCGCGTACGTCGTGCACGCGGACGCCCGGGAAGTCTTCCGCGGTGAAACCGTCGCGGGTGGCGCGGTAGCGGACCTCGTGGTCCTCTCCGCCGGGCTCGGTCCGGTAGGTCTTCACCTGGGGCCGGGAGGGCACGTTGCGCCAGCCGCCGAGGCGGGCGGCCGTTGTTCCCGCCGTCTTCCGGGCGGCGGCGTCGGCGAGGGCGGCGGCGAGGGCGGCGAGCGCCCCTTGCGAGGGGTCCGGGGACGCCTTCATCAGCTCGCCCAGGTGCCGGTCGTAGAACCCGGTGTCGAGCCGCCCGGCCGCGAAGTCCGGGTGGCGCAGTGAGCGTACGAGCAGTTCCCTGTTGGTCACCGGGCCGTGGACGCGGGCCCGCTCCAGGGCGTGGGCGAGCTTGCGCACCGCTTCGGCGCGGGTGGGCGCGTGGGCGATCACCTTGGCCAGCATCGGGTCGTAGTGCGCCCCGACGAGGTCCCCGGCCGCGTACCCGCTGTCGAGCCGCAGTCCGGGCGCCGGGGGGACGTCGAGGGCGTGCAGGGGGCCCGTCTGCGGCTGCCAGTCCCGGGAGGGGTCCTCCGCGTAGAGGCGGGCCTCCACGGCGTGCCCCGAGGGGAGCGGTGGTCCGGGCGGCAGGGCCTCGCCCTCGGCGACGCGCAGCTGGAGCGCCACCAGGTCGATGCCGAACACCGCTTCCGTCACCGGGTGCTCGACCTGGAGGCGGGTGTTCATCTCCAGGAAGTACGGGCGGCCCTCGGCGGAGACCAGGAACTCGGCGGTTCCCGCGCCCCGGTAGTCCACCGCCCGCGCCGCCGCCACGGCGGCGTCGTACAGGGTGGTGCGCAGGGCGTCGTCCAGGCCGGGCGCGGGAGCCTCCTCCACGACCTTCTGGTGGCGGCGCTGGAGGGAGCAGTCGCGGGTGCCGAGCGCCCACACCGTGCCGTGCGCGTCGGCCATCACCTGGACCTCGACGTGGCGGCCGCGTTCGACGTACGGCTCGGCGAAGACCTCACCGTCGCCGAAGGCCGAGCGGGCTTCCGCGGTGGCCGCTGCGAGCTCTCCCGGGAGCGCCGCCAGGTCGCGTACGACGCGCATGCCTCTGCCGCCGCCGCCCGCCGCCGCCTTGAGGATCAGCGGGAGGTCCGCCTCGGTGGCCCGGTCGGGGGCGACGGGGGCCAGGAGGGGGACGCCGGCGGCGGTCATGAGTTCCTTGGCGCGTGTCTTGGAGGCCATGGCGTCGATCGCCCCGGGGGGCGGCCCGATCCACACCAGGCCGGCGTCGAGTACGGCGCGGGCGAACCCGGCGTTCTCGGAGAGGAAGCCGTACCCGGGGTGCACCGCGTCCGCTCCGGCGGCCAGGGCCGCCTTCACGACGAGATCGCCGCGCAGGTACGTGTCGGAAGGCGCCGTTCCCGGGAGGCGTACCGCGGCGTCCGCGGAACGCGCGTGAAGCGCTCCCGTGTCCGCGTCGGAGTACACGGCGACCGTGGTGACGCCCAGGTGCGCGCACGTGCGGAAGATCCGGCACGCGATCTCGCCCCGGTTGGCGACGAGGACGGAAGAAATCATCGGCAAGCCCCTCACATCCGGAAGACGCCGAAGCCGCCGCGCGCGCCCTCGACCGGTGCCGTGTGGATCGCGGACAGGCACAGCCCCAGCACGGTCCTGGTGTCGCGGGGGTCGATGACCCCGTCGTCGTACAGCCGTCCCGAGAGGAACATCGGCAGGGACTCCGACTCGATCTGCTGCTCCACCATGGCGCGCAGACCCGCGTCGGCCTCGGCAGCCTTGTCGTCGTACGGCTGTCCCTTCGCGGCGGCCGACGCGCGCGCCACGATCGAGAGCACCCCCGCGAGCTGCTGCGGGCCCATGACCGCGGACTTGGAACTCGGCCAGGCGAAGAGGAAGCGGGGATCGTAGGCGCGTCCGCACATGCCGTAGTGGCCGGCGCCGTAGGAGGCGCCCATGAGGACCGACAGGTGCGGGACCTTGGAGTTGGAGACCGCGTTGATCATCATCGCGCCGTGCTTGATGATGCCGCCCTGTTCGTACTCCTTGCCGACCATGTAGCCGGTGGTGTTGTGCAGGAACACCAGGGGCGTGTCGCGCTGGTTGGCCAACTGGATGAACTGGGCGGCCTTCTGCGACTCGGCGCTGAACAGGACGCCCTGCGCGTTGGCGAGGATGCCCACGGGGTGGCCGTGCAGGCGCGCCCAGCCGGTGACGAGGCTGGGCCCGTACAGCGGCTTGAACTCGTCGAAGTCCGAGGCGTCGACGATCCGGGCGATCACTTCCCGCGGGTCGAAGGGGACCTTGAGGTCGCCGGGGACGATGCCGGCGAGTTCCTCTTCGTCGTACTTCGGCGGCTCGGCCGGGGCCGGACCGGCGTGCGCCTTGCGCCAGTTGAGACGCGCGACGATCCGCCGGGCCTGGCGCAGGGCGTCGTGTTCGTCGACGGCGAAGTGGTCGGCGAGCCCGGAGGTACGGGCGTGCATGTCGGCGCCGCCGAGGGACTCGTCGTCCGACTCCTCGCCGGTGGCCATCTTCACCAGCGGCGGGCCGCCGAGGAAGACCTTCGACCGGTCCTTGATCATGACGGTGTGGTCGGACATGCCGGGGATGTACGCCCCGCCGGCCGTGGAGTTGCCGAAGACGACCGCGATGGTCGGGATCCCGGCGGCGGACAGGCGGGTGAGGTCGCGGAAGAGCGCGCCGCCCGGGATGAAGATCTCCTTCTGGGACGGGAGGTCCGCGCCGCCGGACTCGACGAGGCTGACGGACGGGAGGCGGTTCGCGTACGCGATCTCGTTCGCCCGCAGGGCCTTCTTGAGGGTCCAGGGGTTGGAGGCACCGCCGCGCACGGTGGGGTCGGTGGCGGTGACCACGCACTCGACGCCTTCGACGACGCCGATCCCGGTGACCATGGACGCGCCCACGGCGTAGTCGCTGCCCCAGGCGGCGAGGGGGGACAGTTCGAGGAACGGGGTGTCCGGGTCGAGGAGCAGCTCGATCCGCTCGCGGGCGAGCAGCTTGCCGCGCGCGCGGTGGCGGGCGACGTACTTCTCGCCGCCGCCCGCGAGGGCCTTGGCGTGCTCGGCGTCGAGACCGGCCAGCTTGGCGAGCATGGCGGCGCGGTTGGCGGCGTACTCGGGGGACCGGGGATCCAGTGCGGTGGGCAGGACGGTCACGGGGTCACCGCCGGGGCCACCGGGGCGCCGGGGGTCGCGCGGGGTGCGGGGGCTGCGCACAGGGCCCCGGGCCTCGTACGCCGGACGGGCCGGAACAAGCCCCCTCGGGAACGTCGTACCGTCACAGGAGTACCTCCGGTATGTCGATGTGGCGGGAGCGCAGCCATTCGCCCAGCGCCTTCGCCTGGGGGTCGAAGCGGGCCCGGGAGGCGACGCCCTCGCCCAGGAGGCCCCCGGCCACGAAGTTCAGCGCGCGCAGGTTCGGCAGGACGTGCCGCGTCACGGGGAGGTCCGCGGTCTCCGGGAGCAGCTCCCGGAAGCGGTCCACCGTCAGCGTGTGCGCCAGCCACCGCCACGCGTCGTCCGAGCGGGCCCACACGCCGACGTTCGCGTCCCCGCCCTTGTCCCCGCTGCGGGCGCCCGCGACGAGTCCGAGCGGCGCCCTGCGCGTCGGCGCCGGCCCCGCCCACGCCGCGGGCGGGGCAGCGGCCGCGTCGAGCGCCTCGACCGCCCTCGTCCGTACGGGGTGCGGCACCCTCACCCGTGCTCCGTCCGGCAGCACCGCCACGTGGTCGACGTCCCCGGCGTCGATGTACACCGCCTCGAAGACCCCGTACGGAGCGCCCTTCCCGGGCGGTGCCGTCACGTGGAACCCCGGGTAGCTGCCGAGCGCGAGCTCGATCGCCGCCCCGCTGACCGCGCGGCCGACGTTCGCCGGGTCCGGGTCCCGCACGGTCAGCCGCAGCAGCGCGCTCGCGCACTCCTGTGTGTCCGCGTCCGGCCGGTCCGTACGCACCAGTTCCCAGCGGACCTCCGCCGGCCGCCCGGCCGCCGGCAGCGCGTCCTCCACCTGGTCCCGTACGAGCCCGGCCTTCGCCTCGACGTCCAGGCCGGTCAGTACGAACACGACCTCGTTGCGCCACCCGCCGACGCGGGTCAGCCCCGCCTTGAGGACGGGCGGCGGGGCCTCTCCGCGTACGTCCGAGATCCGCACCCGGTCGGGCCCGTCCTGGGCGAGGCGCACGGTGTCGAGGCGTGCCGTGACGTCGGGACCGGCGTACCGGGGCGCGCCCGTCTCGTACAGCAGCTGCGCGGTGACCGTTCCCGTGTCGACGTGACCGCCCGTTCCCCGGTGCTTCGTGACGACCGAGGAACCGTCGGAACGGATCTCCGCGAGGGGGAACCCGGGACGCCTCGCGCGGTGTTCAGGGGAACGGTCCGCGAAGAACGCGTAGTTGCCGCCGGTCGCCTGCGTCCCGCACTCCAGCACGTGCCCGGCCACCACCGCCCCCGCGAGGCGGTCGTACTCCTCGGGCCCCCAGCCGAACCACCACGCGGCCGGCCCGGTGACGAGCGCCGCGTCCGTGACGCGTCCCGTCACCACCACGTCCGCGCCGGCCCGCAGGCACTCCGCGATCCCGCCGCCGCCCAGGTAGGCGTTGGCGGTCAGGGCCCCTTCGGGCAGCGGCAGGCCGTCGCCCTCCACATGCGCGACCCGCACCGGCACACCGGTCCGGCCGGCGAGTTCCCGTACGGCGTCGGCGAGGCCGCCCGGGTTCAGCCCGCCCGCGTTGGCCACGATCCGCACCCCGCGCTCGTGCGCCAGGGCGAGGTTCTCCTCCAGCTGCCGCAGGAAGGTCTTGGCGTACCCGAGCCGGGGGTCCTTCAGCCGGTCGCGTCCGAGGACGAGCATGGTCAGTTCGGCGAGGTAGTCCCCGGTGAGGACGTCGAGCGCGCCGCCGGTGAGCATCTCCCTCATCGCGTCGAAGCGGTCGCCGTAGAAACCGGAGGCGTTGCCGATCCGCAGCGGCCGCCGCTCCGTCGCGGCGGTCACGCCCCTCCCCCGTCCCGCTTCGGCTCGCGCCCCGCCCCCGCCGGTCCGGCGAACGCCTGCGCGATGTCCAGCCACCGGTCGGCGTCGGCGCCCTCGGCGCGTACGGCGAGATCGTCCCGGTGGGCCCGCTGCGTCACCAGGAGGCAGAAGTCGAGCGCCGGGCCGGTGACCCGCTGCCGGGCGTCCTCGGGCCCGTACGCCCACAGCCCCCGCCCGTCCGGCGCGGTCAGCTCCACCCGGAACTCCTCGGCGGGCGGCGTCAGTCCCCGTACCGCGAAGGCGTAGCCGCGCGCCCGCACCCCGATCCGGGCCACGTGCCGCAGCCGCGCCGTCGGCTCCCGCCGTACGCCCACCGCGTCCGCGATGTCCTGCCCGTGCGCCCAGGTCTCCATCAGCCGCCCGGTCGCCATGGAGGCAACGCTCATCGGCGGCCCGTACCAGGGGAGTCTCACCCCGTCCGGCGCCGCCCGCAGCGCGCGCCGGAGCCGCTCGCGCCCGTCCCGCCACCGTGCCAGCAGCTCACCGGCCGGCAGCCCGGCTCCCGCCTCGGCGCCCTCGTCGACGAAGCGCTCGGGCGCGGCCAGCGCCTTGCGGACCTCCGCCGCGAAGCCCCCGGGGTCGGTGACGGACAGCAGCGCCGCCGTGTCCGTCCAGGCCAGGTGCGCGATCTGATGGGCGATGCTCCAGCCCGGTGCGGGCGTGGCGAGCGTCCACTGCCGCTCGCTCAGGCCGTCGGCCAACTGGTCGAGTTCGTCCCCTTCATCACGGAGATCGTCGAGCACGGCTGCCGGATCGGACACGGTGCGCTCCCCTCGGGGCAGGGCGGTGTGTCCCGGAGCATGACAGCGCTTCAGAAAACAAGCAAGCGTGCTTGCATTATTTCTGTGACGGCTTCGCGCGGGACGGCGCGACGGACGCGGACCGCTCCCGGGCCCTGTGCCGCGTCTGGCTCCGGACCGCTCCCATGCTCGCCCCGATGACCAGCGCGATCGCCAACGCGTCGGTCACGGAGAGCGCTTGGCGCAGCACCAGGAATCCGGCGACCGCCGCGATGGCCGGTTCCAGGCTCATCAGTACGGCGAAGGTCGCGGCCGGCAGCCGGCGCAGCGCCAGCAGTTCCAGCGTGTACGGCAGTACGGACGACATCAGCGCGACCGCCACGCCCAGCGCCACCGTGCGCGGCTCCAGCAGCCTGCCGCCCGCCCCCGCGAGCCCGAACGGGAGGCTGAACAGCGCCGCGACCGCCATCGCGAGCGCCAGCCCGTCCGCCTGCGGGAACCTGCGCCCGGTGCGCGCGCTGAAGAGGATGTACGCCGCCCAGCAGCTGCCCGCCGCGAGCGCGCAGGCCACGCCGGCCGGGTCCAGCCGGCCGAAGCCGCCGCCGCCGAGCAGCGCGACGCCGCCGAGCGCGAGTGCGGCCCACACCACGCTCATGGCGCGGCGGGACGCGAACACGGAGAGCGCGAGCGGGCCGAGCACCTCCAGGGTCACGGCCACGCCCAGCGGGATGCGGTCCAGCGCCTGGTAGAAGAAGCCGTTCATGCCGGCCATGGCGAGTCCGAAGGCGACGACGGTCCACCAGTCGGCGCGCGCGTACCCGCGCACGCGTGGCCGGCACACCACGAGCAGGATCACGGCCGCGGCGGCGAGCCGCAGGGCGACGACACCGGCCGCTCCCGTGCTCGGCATGATCGTGACCGCGACGGCGGACCCGAACTGCACCGACAGCCCGCCGGCCACCACCATCGCCACAGGACCGAGCCGGGCCCCGGGACGCGCCCCGGGGCCGGTGCCCCCGCCGGGGGCGGGCTCGGGCGCCGAGGGAGCGGAGGCGGGGGCGGGCGCGTGGCCGGGGGCGGCGGAGGTGGGCTGGTCCATGTGCTCCACGGTAAAGGGAACAGGACCGTCCACCGCCCACGCCCCTGACCGGGGACCGTCTACGGCCCCTCTGCCGGCCGGGGCGCCTACCGGGGCGCCGGTCCCTCCGCCGGTCCCTCCGCCCGTCCCTCCGCCCGTCCCTCCGCGAGTGCTTCGGCCAGTACCTCCGCCAGGTGCCTCGCCCGGCGGCCCGCCAGCTGTTCCAGCTGGGTGCGGCAGGAGAAGCCGTCCGCCAGGAGCTCCGTCCCCGGTGCGGCGTCGCGCACCGAGGGGAGCAGCTGTTCCTCCGCGCAGGCCACCGACACGTCGTAGTGGCCGCGCTCGAAGCCGAAGTTCCCGGCGAGGCCGCAGCAGCCGCCGCTGAGGGACCCGGTGAGGCCGGCCCGCTCGCGCAGTCGCCGTTCCGCCGCGTCGCCCAGTACGGCGTGCTGGTGGCAGTGCGTCTGGCCGGCGACCGGGCGGTCGATCACCGGTGGCCGCCAGTGCGGGGCGTACTCCTCCAGTGCCTGCGCGAAGGTGCGTACCGAGGAGGCGAGCGCGGCCGCTCTCGGGTCGTCCGGGAGGAGCTCGGGAAGGTCCGTCCTGAGCGCGGCCGCGCAGCTCGGTTCCAGGACGACGACGGGCAGTCCGGCGGCGCGTTCCATGCCGTCCAGGGTGCGGCGCATGACCGCGCGGGCCCTGTCGAGCTGCCCGGTCGAGACGTACGTCAGGCCGCAGCACAGCTGCCGCGGCGGCACCGTGACCCGCAGACCGGCCGCTTCCAGCACGCGCACGGCGGCCCGTCCGACGTCCGGGGAGAGGTGGTCGGTGAAGGTGTCGGGCCACAGCACGACCGTCCTGGCGCCGGGCGCCTGGGACGGCTGCCGCCCGGCCCTGTTCCGGGCCCGCCACCAGCTTCTGAAGGTGCCGGGCGCGAGGGCCGGCAGGTCGCGTTCCGGTGCGATGCCTCCCAGACGTTTCACGAGGGCGGCCGGCGGACGCACCCGGAAGGCGTGCCGCAGCACACGCGCGAACGGCGCCGCCGCACGCAGCCACACGGGAAGCCACCCCATCGCGTAGTGCGCGGCGGGGCGTACGCGGCCCTTGTAGTGGTGGTGCAGGAATTCCGCCTTGTACGTCGCCATGTCGACGCCCACCGGGCAGTCGCTCCGGCACCCCTTGCAGGACAGGCACAGGTCGAGCGCCTCCCTCACCTCCTCCGACCGCCACCCGTCCGTGACGACCTCCCCCGCGAGCATTTCGTGCAGCAGGCGCGCGCGCCCGCGCGTGGAGTGCTGTTCGTCGCCGGTGGCGCGGAAGGAGGGGCACATGACGCCCGCTCCCGGCGGCGGCTGCTCGGTGCGGCACTTCGCGACGCCCACACAGCGGCGTACGGCGGCCGAGAAGTCGCCCCCGTCGTGCGGGTAGGAGAAGGTGACGTCGACGGGGTGCCCGGGGAGCACCTCGAAGCGCAGGTTCTCGTCCAGCCGCGCGGGGCGGGCGAGCATGCCCGGGTTCATTCCGCCGGCCGGATCCCACACGTCCTTGAAGCGGCCGAAGAGCGCCACGAGTGCGTTCCCGTACATCTTCGGAAGCAGTTCGGCGCGTGCCTGTCCGTCGCCGTGCTCACCGGAGAGCGAACCGCCGTGCGCGACGACGAGTTCCGCCTGCTCCTCGGAGAACGCGCGGAAGCGTCGTACGCCGCTCTCGCTCAGCAGGTCGAAGTCGATACGGACGTGGATGCAGCCGTCGCCGAAGTGGCCGTAGGGCGTGCCGCGCAGGCCGTGTTCGGTGAGCAGGGACCTGAAGTCGCGCAGGTACGCGCCGAGCCGTGCGGGCGGTACGGCGCAGTCCTCCCAGCCGGGCCATGCCTCGCTCCCGTCGGGCATCCGCGTCGCCGTACCGCTGGCGTCCTCGCGGACGCGCCACAGGGCGCGCTGTCCGGCCGCGTCCGTGACGACTGTTCCGTCGAGCGCCTGGGCGGCCTTCACGAGCCGCTCGGCGCGCGAGAGCGCTTCGGCGGGCGAGTCCCCGCCCATCTCCACGAAGAGCCAGGCGGAGCCGCGCGGGAGCAGCCTGCGCTCGTTCTCGGGAACGAGGTCTTCGGCCATCCCTTCCACCGTGAGCGGGCCGTACGGCAGGAGCGCGGGCGCGGCCTCGGCGGCGGCGCTCTCACCGGCGTACCCGAGGACGGCGAGTGCCCGGGCGCGGGGTGCTTCCACCAGGCGTACGGTCGCCTCGCTCACCACTGCGAGCGTTCCCTCGCTTCCGCAGAACGCCCGCGCGACGTTCACGCCGTTCTCGGGAAGCAGCGCGTCCAGTGCGTATCCGGAGATGCGGCGCGGCAGCTCGGGGAACCCGGTGCGCAGGAGCGCGAGGTCGCCGTTCACCAGTGCGCGCAGCCCCTTGGGGGTGTCGCTCTGCCAGCCCTGGCCGAGGCGCAGCTCCTCTCCGCCGTAACGGACGACCGAGAGGCCGTAGATGTTGTCGGCCGTCGTTCCCCACGCCACCGAGTGCGAGCCGCACGAGTTGTTCCCGATCATGCCGCCGAGCGTGCAGCGGCTGTGCGTGGAGGGGTCCGGCCCGAACGTCAGCCCGTACACCCCCGCCGCGGCCCGCAGATCGTCGAGGACGACACCCGGCTGGACCACGACCGTGCGGGTCTCGGGATCCAGTTCCGTGATGGCGCGCATGTGCCGGGTGAAGTCGAGGACGACGCCCGTGCCGGTCGCCTGTCCCGCGATCGACGTGCCGCCGCCGCGCGGCACGACGGGCACCCCGTACGTCCGGCAGACGGCGAGCGCGGCGGCCACGTCCTCCGTGTCGCGCGGGGCGACGACACCGAGCGGCACGCGCCGGTAGTTGGAGGCGTCCATCGTCATCAGGGCGCGTGCCGCCGCGTCGAAGGCCACCTCACCGCGGACGGCCCCGCGCAGCTCGCGCGCCAGCGCCGCCGTGTCGGACCTGCGCCACGCGTTCCTCTGTTCGGCCATGCACCCAAGAATGCCCCCGCCCGCCCCCGCCCGAACCGGCCGTTCCCACCTCGCTCCCCCACCCCGGCCACCCCGCTCCCGCACCGGAGCCACCCCGCCCCCGCACCCCGTCCGCGCCCCGCCCTCACCCCCGCCACGCCCCGCCCGCGCCCCGGCCGTGCGCCCGCCTCCGCCGTCTCACCACCCGGAGTCCGCGTCTCAACCGCCGGACACGCGTCTCCAGTGCCCCCGCAAACCGGCTACGCTCCGGCTCGTGGCTGAGATCCAGATTCCCGCTGACATGAAGCCCGCCGACGGCCGTTTCGGCGCGGGCCCCTCCAAGGTGCGTACGGAGGCGCTGGACGCCCTGGCCGCCACCGGCACCTCCCTCCTCGGTACGTCCCACCGCCAGGCCCCGGTCAAGAACCTGGTCGGCTCGGTGCGCGACGGCGTACGCGACCTCTTCCAGCTCCCCGAGGGCTACGAGGTGATCCTCGGCAACGGCGGCTCCACCGCCTTCTGGGACATCGCGACCCACGGCCTGATCGAGCGGAAGTCCCAGCACCTGAACTTCGGCGAGTTCTCGTCGAAGTTCGCGAAGGCCGCCAAGCTGGCGCCCTGGCTGGACGACCCGACCGTGATCGCCTCCGACCCCGGCACGCACCCGGACCCGCGGGCCGAGGCGGGTGTCGACGTCTACGCCTTCACCCACAACGAGACCTCGACCGGTGTCGCGGCGCCGGTCAAGCGCGTCGAGGGCGCCGACGCCGGCTCCCTCGTGCTGGTCGACGCCACGTCCGGCGCGGGCGGCCTGCCGGTCGACATCGCCGAGACCGACGTCTACTACTTCGCCCCGCAGAAGTCCTTCGCCTCCGACGGCGGCCTGTGGGTCGCGGTCTTCTCCCCCGCCGCCCTGGAGCGCGCCGCGCGCGTCCACGCGTCCGGCCGCCACGTCCCGGAGTTCTTCAGCCTGCCCACGGCGATCGACAACTCCCTCAAGAACCAGACGTACAACACCCCCGCGCTGGCGACCCTCTTCCTGCTGGACGACCAGCTGAAGTGGATCAACACGCAGGGCGGTCTCGACTGGTCGACCCGCCGCACCGCGGCCTCCGCGGCCAACCTGTACGGCTGGGCCGAGGAGTCCAAGTACGCGACGCCGTTCGTCACCGACGCGGCCAAGCGCTCGCAGGTCATCGGCACGATCGACTTCTCCGACGAGATCGACGCCACGGCGGTCGCCAAGGCGCTGCGCGCCAACGGCATCGTCGACACGGAGCCGTACCGCAAGCTGGGCCGCAACCAGCTGCGCGTGGCGATGTTCCCGGCGATCGACCCGGCCGACGTCCAGGCCCTGACGGCCTGCATCGACTACGTGATCGAGAAGCTCTAGGCGTACGCGTGCGAAGGGGCCCGTCCGACACCTCCGGACGGGCCCCTTCGCATGAGCCGCTCTCCACGCGCTCGGCCGATAACCGCTCTATCCAGACCCCTCCTCGCTGCCTACAGTCCGAAGGGTCCCGGTGCTTCGCACACCTGCCGGAATGCTTGAATGCTTGACATGAACACGACAGTTCCTTCGGTTGGACCCCCCAAGTTCGCCCGACGACCGATCGGAGCACCATGCCCAGCCACGTACCCAGGCACCGAGAGCTGCTCGCCGGCGGTGCGGCCGCCGCGCTGCTCGCCTCCACCCTGTTCGCACAGGGCGCCTCCGCGGCCCCCGGCACCGGGATCGTCGCGCCGCCCGACAAGATCGTCATCGAGATCGCGACCGTCAACGGATCGGGCTGTCCCCAGGGAACGGCCGCCGTGGCCGTCTCCCCGGACAACACGGCCTTCACCGTCACGTACAGCGAATACCTCGCCCAGGTCGGCCTCGGCGCGAAGCCGACCGACTTCCGCAAGAACTGCCAGCTCAACCTGATCGTGCACGTCCCGCACGGCTTCACCTACGCGGTCGCCAGCGCCGACTACCGCGGTTACGCCCGTCTCCAGGCCGGCGCCACCGCCACCCAGAAGGCGTCGTACTACTTCCAGGGCTCCCCCGACACGGCGTCCAGGACCCATCCGCACACCGGGCCGTACGACAACAACTGGCAGGCGACCGACGAGACCGACTGGGGCCAGCTGGTCTGGGCGCCCTGCGGGGCGAAGCGGAACTTCAACATCAACACCGAGCTGCGCGTCAGCGCGGGCACCTCCGACCCGGCGAAGACGAACAGCTTCATCGCCATGGACTCGACGGACGGCGACATCAAGACCATCTACCGGCTGGCCTGGAAGGAGTGCCCGGCCTAGCCACGACCGGGTGGGCCCGCACCCCTCCCGGGCCCACCCCCCGGCCTCCTCAGCAGCCCCCCGGCTCAGCGACTCAGCGGCTCACCGGCTGAGCCCCTGGAACCGCCGCACCGCCAGCGGCAGGAACACCGCCGTGATCACCAGCGGCCAGACCACCGCCATCGGCACCGCGTTCTCCTCGATCCAGGAGCCACCGCTCACCGGCTGCCCGAAGAGCTCGCGGGTCGCCGTCACCGTCGACGAGACCGGATTCCACGCGGCGACGGGACCGAGCCAGCTCGGCATCAGGGACGGGGCCACGAAGATGCTGGAGATCATCGTCAGCGGGAACGCCACGGCGTAGAGCCCGCCGGCCGCTTCCGCGTTGGGCACGAGCAGCCCCAGCCAGACGCCCACCCAGATCAGGCTGAAGCGCAGCAGCAGGAGCAGTCCGAAAGCGCCGACCGCCGCGAGCGCGCCGCCCTCGGCCTCCCAGCCGATGAGCAGGGCCGTCCCCGCAAGGATCGCCAACTCGGCGCAGGCGACCAGCAGATCGGACACGCCCCGCCCGGACGCCACCGCCGACGGCGCCATCGGCATGGAGCGGAACCGGTCGATCACACCCTTCGTCGAGTCCGTGACCACGGCCATCGTCGTACCCATGAAACCGAAAGCCATGGTGGACGCGAACATGCCCGGCATCAGGAACTCCCGGTAGTCCCCGTCCCCGGGCACCGCCATCGCCTCGCCGAAGACGAACCCGTACAGCAGTACGGAGACGATCGGGAAGCCGAGCTGCCAGACGATGGTCATGGGCTGGCGCTGATAGTGGGTGAGGGTGCGCCGGGTGACGTTCCAGCAGTCGGCCAGCGCCCAGTAGAGCCTGCGCTCGGGTCCCGCCACGGCGGCGTACGCAGTGTCCGCGGTGCTCTTCGCAGGGGTGTTCGCAGGGGTGTTCGCGGTGCTCATGCCGCTGCCTCCAGTTCCGCGCGGTGTCCGGTCAGGCGCAGGAACACGTCGTCGAGGCTCGGCCTGCGCAGTCCGATGTCCTCCACCGCGATGCCCTCGTCCTGCAACGTCCGCGCCACCTCTGTCAGCGCCGCCACCCGGTCGCCGACCTGCGCGTGCACCCGCAGCGCCGCGCCGTCCGCCTCCGGTTCGGACTCCGAAACCCGGGCGATCACCTTGGCGGCGACCGCGAGATCCGCCGCGTTCCCGACCACGACCTCGATACGGTCGCCGCCGACCCGGTTCTTCAGCCCGTCCGGGGTGTCGTCGGCGATGGCCCGCCCCCGGTCGATGACGGTGATGCGCGAGGCCAGCTTGTCCGCCTCCTCCAGGTACTGGGTCGTCAGCAGTACGGTCGTGCCGCCCGCCACCAAGGCCCGTACCGCATCCCACACTTCCCCCCGCCCGCGCGGATCGAGCCCGGTCGTCGGCTCGTCGAGGAAGAGCACCCGGGGGGCGAGGATCATCGACGCGGCGAGGTCCAGCCGGCGCCGCATCCCGCCGCTGTAGGCGGCCACGCCCCTGTCCCCGGCCTCCACCAGGTCGAACTGCGCCAGGAGTTCGCGGGCCCGCGCGCTCGCGCGCTTGCCGCCCAGGTGGAAGAGGCGGCCGAACATCTCCAGGTTCTGCCGCCCGGTCAGCACCTCGTCGACCGCCGCGTACTGTCCGGCGAGGCCGATCCGGCGGCGTACGAGCCGGGGATCGCGGGCCACGTCCACGCCCGCGACCTCCGCGCGGCCGCCGTCGGACGTGAGCAGCGTGGCCAGGACGCGCACGGCGGTCGTCTTGCCCGCGCCGTTGGGTCCGAGGAGGCCGTGGACGGTGCCCGCGCGGACGGCGAGGTCGAAGCCGTCGAGGGCGGGTTTCCGGGCACCGCCGCCCGCCCCCCTCTTCTCGGCGTACCGCTTGTGCAGCCCTTCGGCCCGCACGGCGTAATCGGTGCCACTCACAAGGGGCTCCCTTCCCGCTCACGATGAAACTGAGTACGGCGTACTCGAATGAGAGTACAGCGTACTCAGTTTGCGTCCGGGCGATTTAAGGTGAGCTCATGAAGAAGACGACCGGGACCGGCGGCACGAACGCCACGAGTGACACGAGCGCCGGCGGCAGCGGCCGCATCGGCCGCAGCCTCGAAATCCTCTGGGGTACGGGCGAGCGTCCGAGCCGCGGTCCCAAGCCCGGCCTCACCCTCGACCGCATCGTCGGCACGGCGGTCGCGCTCGCGGACGCGGAGGGCATGGACGCGGTGTCGATGCGCCGTCTGTCCACCGAACTCGGCACCGGCACCATGTCGCTGTACCGCTACGTGCCGGGCAAGGCCGAGCTGCTCGACCTGATGCTCGACCGCGTACAGGGTGAACCGCTCGACGCGGTCGGCACCCGGGAACCGGCCGACTGGCGGGCGGCCGTCGAGGCCATGGCCCGCACCCATCTGGCCCTGCTGCGGCGCCACCCCTGGCTGCTGAAGATCAACCAGGCGCGCACGGTACTCGGCCCGAGCGCCGTGCGGAGCCTCGAAGTGTCACTGGCCGCGCTCAAGGGGATGGGGCTCAGGGACAAGGAGCTGATCTCCGCGATCATCACGGTGCAGAGCTTCGTCGTCGGCGTGGCCCGGATGGAGGCGGAGGCCGACGAGGCGGCCAAGGAGACGGGGCTGAGCCACGAGGACTTCTGGGCGAGCCAGACGCCGTACCTCGAACGGGCCATGGCGAGCGGCCGGTTTCCGCTGGTGGCGGGTCTCGACGAGGACACCTTCTCCCCCGACTTCGACCACTTCGCATTCGGCCTGCGCCGCTTGATCGCCGGTTTCGAAGTGCTGGTGGCGGAGCGGGCCGACGGAAGGTGACCGGGCGCGGCACCCAGGCGTACGGACGCGTCGGCAGCCGGGCGCGGGGCGTCAGGGCGCGTCGGCAGCCGGGCTCGGGGCGTCAGGGCGTGCCTCGCGCCGTGGCCGGCTCCGGCCCCCGTCCCGCTGGGCCACCCGCGCGTCGAGGACCAGCACCGCGCCCGCCGCCACGATCCACCGCCCGCACCACGGGCCGCCCACGCGCGGCGCCGCACCCGCAGAGCCGCCCCGCCCTCTCAGAACCGGGCGTGCGCCGTGATGTCCGCGCCGAACTGGTCGATCATCTCGGGCGTCACCGTCGGCCGGCACTGCGCGATCGCCGCCAGGTAGTCCTCGGTGCCCGCGCCCAGCGCGCGCGGATCGCCCGCACCGGCCCCGATCTCCTCCAGGTCCCGCTCGAACGCGGCCTGGGCGGCGATGCGGGCCGCGTGCTCGATGTCCGCCGGCGTGAACAGTTCACTGGCCGCCACCAGCACCGCCACGTCCACATCCGCCCGGCCGTCCGTGTACCGGGACCAGATCGCCGCCCGCGCCGCCGTGTCCGGCGTACCGATGGGGATCAGGTAGTCGAACCTGCCGGGCCGCAGGAACGCCGGGTCGAGCGACCGGACGGAGTTGGTGGCGCACACCAGCAGACGCTCGTCGCCCTCCCGGAAGCCCGGTATGAGCTTGAGCAGCTCGTTGGTCACTCCGTGCATCCCGCCCGGCTGCGCGGGCTCGGTCCGTACGGGAGCGATCTCCTCCACCTCGTCGATGAAGACCAGCACCCGCTCCAGCTCCGCGATACGGGCGAACGCGTCGCGCAGGGCCGCCGCGAGGTTGCCCTCGTCGGCCAGCCGCGACGGCAGCAGCTCGACGAACGGCCAGCCCAGCTTGGAGGCGATGCCTCTCGCGAACGTCGTTTTGCCGGTCCCGGGAGGTCCGAAAAGGGCGATCGCGCGCGGTGGCCGGACCCCGTGCCGGGCGGCGCGCTCCGGCTGCGCGAGCGGCAGTACGACGCGCCGCTCGATCAGGTCCTTCTCCGCCTCCATGCCGGCCACCTTCGCCCAGAGGTCACTGGGCAGGAACCGCCCGCCCAGGTCCTCCAGGAGACTGGCCGCGGGGCCGTGCAGCGGCTCGACCTTCTCGAAGTACGCCACGGCCGGCCGGCGCGTGTACCCCGCGTTGAGCAGCCCTTCGCCGAGCAGGTCCTCCTCGGGCAGCACGTACGCGATACGCCCCACCCGCGCCGCGACGAGCCGCCGCTCCAGCTCCACCAGGAGAGCACTGGCCAGTCCCCGCCCGCGCCAGGCCGAGGAGATCGCGATGCGCATCACCCAGGCGCGCTCCCCGGCCACACAGGCGAGCGCCGCGCCGATGGGGACGCCCTGGTGCACGGCGACGACGGCGGGCTGCCGCGAGGTGAGCGCACCGATGCACTCGGCGAGCGAGAAGACCGACTCCTGCCCGAGTTCGGCCGTGGTGTCGATCAGGTGGACCACTGCCGCGAGATCGCTCTCGCGGTAGTCATGGATCAGCCAGTTCACCGGTACCGCCCCTCGTAGGTGCTGGTGTTGTTCCGGTGAGGCTAGGGGCGACGGTGCGGCGGGTCCTGCGCCGCTGTGCACAATCCCCGGCGGGAAACCCGACGTTCCGTCCGTAGCCAGGGCGGCCGGCGAACGCGTGGGGACGTTCCCGGGAACGGGCCGATGGCCCCCCGCCCGCGCGCGCGGAACGGAAGGCCATCGACTCGTGAGGGTGCTGGTGATGCGGTGGTGCTGACGCCGCCGAGGGCCGACTAGTCGGGCGGGTACTGCCCCTGGCCGCCCATCGCGCCCTCCTGCTGGCTCTGCTCCTGCAGCCGCCGGGCCTTCTCCTGAAGCTTCTGGCGCTCCTGCGGGTCGGTCGCGCGCTCCGCCGCCTGCTTCAGCTGCTCGGCCTTGTCTCGCATCTGCTGTACGCGGCCACGGGATTCGCCTGCAACGCTCATCGTCACTCCTTGACGCTAGGAAGAGCGGGTCCCCTCCAGCGAAGCAGCAACCCGTCACCCTCGCACGCCGAACCGTCACCGTCCGTTACGCCGCCCCCTAGGATCGACGTCCCCGCCGCTTCAGCCCGAGGAACGCGGCCACCACGCCCCCGAGCACGACGAGCCCCAGGGTGACCTCGCCGTCACCACCGCCACCGCTGCCGCTCCCCTCGCCGCCACCGCCCGAACCCCCTTCCCCGGAAGGGGACTTGCCCCCACTCCCCTGCCCTCCGCCGCCGCCTTCCCGGCCCTTCACTTCCACCCGCGCGACCTCGCTCCCGACGCCCTCGGAGCCGAACATCATGGCCGTGCCGTCGGCCGTGTACGTCACCGACTCGGCCTGCCGCTGGAACGGTGCGCCCACCCCCCGGTCGGCCCCCAGCCGCCCTGCGCCCCCGCTCCCGGCCTTCCACTCGTACGCACGCGCGCTGAGGTAGGAACGCAGCACCAGCTCCTTCCCGTCCGGCGAGAACGCCCCGTCCGTCACCCACGGCACCTCGCCCACCCGCCGGAAGACGTTCGTGCCGCCGGCCGACAGCCGGGCGGGCCCTTCGTAGAGCCCGCCGCCGTCCTCGTTCTTGCTGGCGATGTAGACCCGGCCGGTTCGGGGATGCACCATCAGGGCCTCGGCGTCGCGCGCCCCGTCGGCGTACTCCACCGTGAACTGCGTCGCGTCGACCGTCGCGTCGCCGAGCTTCCGGGGTTCGGGGAAGCGGTAGATCCAGACGTGGTCCCAGGTCCCGCCCAGGTTGTCGCCGATGTCGCCGACGTATATGTTCCCGTCGGCTCCGATCGAGATCGCTTCGACGTCGCGCGGCGCACCGACCCCGCGCAGGGTGAGGGTCGCGACCGTCTCTCCGCTCCTGGAGTCCACGGCATAGACGAACGCCCCGTCGTCGCTGTCGTTGTGCGTCCAGTAGACGCCGGGGTGGACACGGCTGGCGGCCAGGCCGCTGGACTCGGTGATCCGCGGGTCCTTGATCGTGAAGCCGTCGTCGGCGACGGCGGTGCCGGCCGCGCCCAGCAGGAGAGCGGCGGCGGCGACAACGGGAACGGCGGCGTACGAGAGCGAGCGCATGGCCCAAGTGTTCATCATCACGTCGCAGGCCACGGCGGTGATCCGGGATGATGACGCAATGCGCTTCCTGTTTGTCGGCGACTCCATGACCGTCGGGTGCGCCGGCGACTTCACGTGGCGCTATCGCATGTGGCAGCACCTCGCGGCGTCGTTCGGCGGCCCCTTCGAGGTCATCGGTCCCCGCACCGAGCTGTACGACGCCTCCGTGGACGCCCCGGTCTCCCGCGCGTACGCCGACCCGGACTTCCCGCCGCACGCCCGCCGCCACCTGTCGGGCTGGGGCGAGGGGTGGCTGCACATGGCGCCCCTGATCCGGGAGGCGGTCGCCTCGTCCGGGGCGGACGTCCTCCTGGTCTCCCTGGGCCTGATAGACCTCGGCTTCTACACGGACGCGGCGCAGACCGCCGACAACGCGGAGCGCTTCATCACCGAGGCCCGCGCCGCCAACCCGCGCGTCCGCATCGTGATCCACCCGGTCATCCCGAACGTCCGGGCCGAGTCCGACGCCCCGTTCGCCGCCGAGTGCGCCCGCTTCAACGAGCTCCTGTCCAAGGCGGTCGCGAACCTCGACGCACCCGGGGCGTCCCCGCTGCTGCTGGCGGCGCCCCACCCGGCGTACGACATCCACCGGGACACGTACGACGGCACACACCCGGGCCCGACGGGCGAACACAAACTGGCGGCGGCCTTCGCGGACGCGATGCACGGGGCGTGGGGCCTGGGGGCGCCGTACCCCTTGTCTTCCTCCGCGCCCTCCCCCTCATTCAGCCGCGCGTGACCCGGCCGCCGTGCGTATCGTTGTACTGCGCGGGCTGCCCGCGCACACGCGGCAGCGGGGAGGAGCCGCACGATGACCGTCGTAGAGACCGACAGGATCGAGATGGCCGACAGCAGCGACGAGCTGACTCTGGACATGTTGTTCGAGTGGCTCGAGCGGATGCCCGTCCCCGAGGGATACAAGGTCGAGGTCGTCGAGGGGACCATCCACATGTCGCCGCAACGGCAGACTCACTGGGAAATCATTCTGGACATCGTCGAGCAGCTGCGGGCGAAGTACCCGAGGAAGCGGACTGCCTCGGACGTCCGCATCGACTTCCCGGGCCACCTCAACGGTTTCGCGTCCGACGTCGTCGCGCTCGCGGACGGCGCCGCCAAGAACGCCAAGGGCCGCTGGCGCTACGAGGACATCGAGTTCGTGGCCGAGGTCATCTCCAAGGACACCGCGCCCAACGACTACGGGCCCAAGAAGGCCGCGTACGCCGCCGCCGGCGTCCCCGTCTACCTGGTCGCCGACCCGTACACCGGGCAGTGCCACCTCTACACGCTCCCGAAGGGCGACGAGTACCGAGGCGAACTGACCCTCGACTTCGGCGACCCCGTCGACCTGACCGGCACGGTCGTCGGCCTCACCCTCTCCACCGACGAGTTCCCCCGCGACTGACCACGCCGACCGACCACGCCGACGACCGCGCCGACTGGCCTTACTTGGGCTGGAAGCCGACCTCCGGGTTCGCGGACGAAGGCCCGTCCAGCAGTGGCTGGTGGATCCCGCGCAGATGCTGGTCGAAGAAGGCGCCGACGTAGTCACGGGTGATCTCACCGGACCGCTTCCCGGGCAGCGGAGCCTTGGGATCGGTCATGCCCAGCTGTCCGCCCAGCACCGGCAGGTCGATGAAGGTGAAGTGGCCGGAACCGGTCACGGTCAGCCAGCGCTTCCACCCGTCCAGGCGCTTCCACCCCTTGTCCCAGCTCTTGTCCTCGCCGCCGGGGCGGTGGAGCGAATCGGTGCCGAGCATCATGAACGGCCGCCCGTCGAGCCCGCCGACGGGCACCGGCGCGAAGAACGTGCCGTCCATGTTCACCCCGGCCCGGATCCTGCTGTCGTACGCCATGGCACGGGCGGCGCTGTTGCCGCCGATCGAGTGCCCGGCCATCCCGATCCGCTTGCCGTCGATCATCCCCGCGTCCTTCCACACCGGGTGACGGCCCGTCAACCGGTCCAGTACGAAGGAGACGTCGTCCGCCCGGCCGTTGGCGACGGCGGCCAGCACCGCCTTGCTCTCCTTGCCGTCGGGCACCGATTCGACCTTCTCGCACGCGACACAGGTGAGGGTGCGATCACCGGGGAACGCCGTCCCGACGGACTCGTAGGCGTGGTCGATCAGAGCCACGACGTAACCGCGTCCGGCCAGCTCCTCGGCGAGGAGGGTGAGGGTGGCGCGGTTGAGGGAGAAGCCGGGCGAGAGCACGACGAGCGGATGCCGGCCCGCTGCCGGGCGGGCGTCCGTGCGCGCGTTGGCGCGGGTGGAGCTGAGCAGTTCGGGCGGGAAGACACCCGCGTACCCCTGGCTCTCCAGCAGCAGCCGGGCCTCTTCGGTCGTCATGTACTCGGCGACCTGGCCACCGGTGCCGGGGCGGGCCGGGTAGTACATCGACACCATCAGCTCCCGCGCACCCGCCGACGGCACCCAGGGGTCGCGCCGGCTCTTGTCGGTGAGGTGGAGGATCTGGCGTCCGGTGGCGTACGGGCCGGTGGGGCGGGGAAGCCGGAGCTGCTCGGTGGTGGCTGCGGACGGGGAAAGCGCGGCGGAGGAACCGGCGGACGCCGCGAAGGCCGTCTGCGCGGAGACGACCGGCAGCGACAGCGGCAGCGCGAGTGCGAGCAGGGCGGCTGCGGTACGGCGGCGAAGGGTGAAGGGGCGGCTGGTGACCGTGCGGCTGGTGACCGTGCGTCTGTTGACCATGCGGCGACCGTACGCAGCACGCCCCCGGCGCCACATCCGACGACGGTCAGCTCTGTCCCCTAGGGGATTGCCGGGTCATGTCGTACTGCGGTAGGCCCTCACACTGCCGGGAAGCGCCCCCGGGCACGGCATCCGGAGGGGCGGTTAGGGTCTGCCCCGTGACGGAAGAACAACGGTTCGAGGACGTGCGCTGGACCTGGAAGCGGGACCTTCCGCTGCGCTACCTGCTGATCGACGAGGAGTGGGACGGCGAGCAGACCCTCTGGGCGCGGTGCGCCGACGTCGAGGGGCTGTTCGTGGACCGCGCACCGCACAGGGAGCGGCTGACCCTGGTCGGGTGCGTTCCGGACGGCCGGCTCCGCAAGGCCGTCGACGGGGCCGAGCGGGAGCGCGACAACCTGGGTGACCTGAGCCTCCATGTCTACGACGACGAGGAGGACCGGAACGCGGTGCACTACTGGGACCTGGACGGAGCCGTCGTCGTCGGCAGCCGGCCCGGCGAGAGCGGTCCGGACCGGATCGACGTGGTGATAGAGGCCGAGGTGACCGGCCCCCCGGGCCCGGCGGGGTCCCGCCGCGCCCCCGGGACCGAGCCCGAGTGGGCCGAGGTCTGCGTGTACAACGGCACCGGCGGCATGATCGGCACGTGCCGCCGGGTCGACGGGCTGTACGCCGACCGGCCGAAGCCGTCGGCCGGGCCCCCGCTGACCCTGGTCGGCTGCGAGCCCTCCGAGCGGCTGCTCCGCCGCCTGACCCGTCCGCGGGTGGGCGGAGACCCGGTGGAGCTCTGGGCGCTGGACCGCACGGGCCGGGTGTTCCACGTCCTGGAGAACCTGTACCTGGACATCGGCGAAGCGCGCCCGTCCGCCCTCGGGGGCGCGCTCATCGACGTGACCTTCGGCAAAAGGATCGTGCCTGCCCTGTCCGCGGCGGGCCGGCCGGCCTGGGACGCGTGGTACGAAGGCGCCCCGCGCGAGCCCAACGAATGGGCCCGGCTCACGCCGGAGGCCAGGGCGGAGTGGCAGCGGTTCACCACCCCGGGCCTCGGTGACGGGCACGTGGGCGGCACGTGCCACCTGGACGGCCGGTTCGCGACGGACATCGCGGGGCTGTGGTGCGCCCTGGGCGAGGCCATCGGCGGTCCCGGCGCGTCCTTCGGCGTGTGCCGGGGCCTGCTCCAGGGCTGTTCCTGCGGCGGGGACCGCATGCCGGGGCCGTTCACCCTGGTCTGGCACCACGCGGACATCGCCCGCCGGTCCCTGTCCTCGGTCAGCGTGGACAGGGAGGGCGAACTCAGTTACTTCGAGAGCGTGCTGTGGCTGCTGGAGCACTCCGGGATCACGGTCGAACTGCGCTGAACGGCCTTGGGGAACGCTTGCGTTCAGTCCTTGCGGCCCGTGGCGGCGACGGTGACGCCGAGGCCGATCATGGCGAACCCACCGACCCCGCCGATCAGGGAGAGCCGCTGCGGCGAGCGGGCGAACCAGGTCCGCGTGGTCGCCGCGACCAGTCCCCACACGCTGTCGCAGGTCACCGCGATGGCGTTGAAGACCAGTCCGAGCAGCAGCATCTGAACCGGCACGTTCCCCTGGCTGCGGTCGACGAACTGAGGCAGTACGGCGGCGAAGAACACGATGGTCTTGGGGTTCGCCACACCGACCACGAACCCCTCCCACAACGTGCGCAGGCCGCCGTGCGCGGGACCGTCACCGGTGAACGAGGCGTGCAGCGACCCGCGCTGCCGCACCGCCTTGACTCCGAGGTACACCAGGTACGCGGCGCCCGCGAGCTTCAGCGCCGTGAAGACGAGCACCGAGCGCTCCACGACGGAACCGACCCCGAGCGCCACGGCCACGACGAGCGCATAGGCACCGAGCGTGTTCCCCGCGACCGTGGTCAGCGCGGCACGGCGCCCCTGCGCCAGCGCCCGCCCGATCACGAACAGCACGCTGGGGCCGGGAATCACGATCAGCAGGAAGGACATGGCCGCGAACGCCAGCAGCCGGTCGGTGGACACCATGGAGCCATGTAACACGGAGTCCGCCCGCGCCTGCACCCCTTTTCCGTACCGACCGCAACGGTCCGAGCCGTTCCAGGTCATGGTTTGAGACAACCGCGCAGGTTCGGGATGCGCACGTACACCCAGCGGATAGCGTCAAGATCATGGACCCGCTGACCGAAACCACCACCACCGACCAGGCGCCGGCCGATCCCGACGCCACCGACGACATGCTGGCCACCCAGCCCGTCGGTTACTGGAGCGGTCGCGCCCACGCGGCGGTCACCCGGCACCTGCGTGACGTCATGGCCGGAGTGGACGTCACGCAGCCGCAGTACTGGGTGCTGAACACCGTGAACGGCGGGCCGGTGCCGCCCGGCCGTGAGGAGGTGGTCGACCGGCTGACCCCCCTCGCGGACGGGCCGTACGACATCGCGCGGGTCGTCGACCAGTTGCTCCACCGCGGCTGGCTCCGGACCGACGCCGGGCAGCTCCTGCACCTCACCGATGCCGGGGAGGCTGCCAGGGTGCGGCTGCGCGCACTGGTGACCGAGGTGCGCGCCGTGGTCCACGAGGGCGTCAGCGACGAGGAGTACGTGGCCGCGCTCAAGGTACTGCGCAGGATGATCGCCAACGCCGAGGGCGCCGGAAGTTCCTGAGCCCGGCCCGCCGTTCGGCCCCCACCCCGCGCCGTGTCCTACGCCGTGCCGGTGGCCGCCGCGACCCGCTCCCGCCACGTCAGCCGTACGGCATCCGCCTGCGGCCGGGCGCCGAAGCCCGCCGCTCGGGCCGCCGCCTCCCTGCGGCACTCCCCGCACTCCGTCTCGCCCGCGACCGGCCGGAAGGCGTGGTCGTCGCCCGGCCCCGCGCACAGCACCAGCTCACCCCGGTCCCGGCCGGGCGGGGGCGTCGCCGTGGCGATCGTGCGGGCGAGGGACGGCACCTCGGGCAGCTTCTCCACCAGCCGGTACCGCAGGAACCCGACCGCCGACCGGACCCCGCCCGCGGGCAGCCCCGCGCTCAGTGCCAGCCGCAGCTCCCCCGGCGAGACCCCGCGCCGCAGCCACTCGACCGCCGTCGCCGCCAGCCTCCGTGCTTCCGGTACGCCCAGGTGCAGCCTCCGGTCGAGGTGCCGCAGCGACAGCAGTACGCGCTCGGCCTCGGCGAGTTCCCCGGTGAGCGGCTGCGACTGCGCCTGCGGTTCCGGGTCCGGGTCCGGGTCCGACTCCGGCTCGTCTTCGGGTGGGGGGTGGGGAGTGTTCTTCCCCTGTTCTTCCTTCTCCGTAGGAGAGGCGCCGACCACCCGATCGGTCGAATCACCGGCCGTCGGAAACCGCGCACCCGGTGACGCGAAAACGTCGTTGGTCACCATCTGTTCGGTGACCCAGCGCCCGCGGTCGTTCTGCCACTTGTTCTCCCGCAGAAACCCGCACTCGACCAGCAGCGCCTTGGCCTTCTGGTACGCCCGCGGCTTGATCCCGAGCCGGGCGGCGTGCTCGCTCAGGGGCTTGCCGCACTTGCTCTCGGGCAGCCCGAGGACGTACAGCAGGAGCATTTTCGCGTCGTTGTTGAGGCGTGCGTGCCGCACGATCGCGTGCGGGGCCTTGAGATAGTCGCGCGAGGGCGCGATAGCATGCCGAAGCATCCCGTTGGACCTCTGATCCAGTCGGTGTGTAGGTCCTCGGCCGGTGTCGCAAGCACCGCCGGGGACCGCCCCGTCTAACGGAGCGTGATGACGCGGTCGCCGTACCGCACGGACCGCCCTTTCGACCATTTCGCGCAGCAACGCCCCGTCCACGAACGGCACTTCCGCCGTCGGACGCGACTGCCATCCCAACGGCCAGGTGGCTCCCCCCAGCGCCGGTACGCCGACGAACGCCGCACACCCCGCACCCCGGCTCAGCGCCCGCACACCCGCCGGCCAGCGGTGGGCGGCGGCGGTTTGCGGCGGCAACAGGAAGTACATGCTCCGCGCGCCGGTCTCCTCACGGACGATCGGCCCGGCCCGGAAGTCCGTGAACTGGAGCAGTTCGTACGCGGCCTGCTCCCCCAGGATCCCCTCGATCCGCACCGCGTCGAAGTGGATACCGGCATGTCGCAGGGCATGCCCGGAGGTGGGCACCCATGAGGGCGCAGTTTCTCTGTTCATGAAACAGACGATCCCGCGCCGGAGTTGACTGTGACCAGCACCACACGACGACTGTGCAGGTCTGTGCACTCGGGGAGGACGCTGTGCACAACGGCGAACGAGGTTCGAAGTCATTCGGCGCGCTGCTGCGTTTCCATCGCAGCCGGGCCGACATGTCACAGGACGCGCTGGCCGGTCACATTGGATTTTCCAAGTCGCAAGTGGCCATGGTGGAAAGAGGAGAGCGGCCTCCCAGGGGAAATTTCGTCCCCAAGGCGGACGAGGTGTTGGGTGCACAAGGTGCACTACTGGTCGTGGCCGATAAGGAGTTCAAAGACAGCGGGATCCCGCCATGGACCGAGGACTACTTGGCTGAAGAGCAGAAAGCGTCGTCTGTCCACTCGTACCAGAACCACGTCGTCCCAGGGTTGCTACAGACCGAGGCGTACGCGCGGGCGGTCTTCAACTGCAACTACTTTCCGTCACTGGATGACGAGGAGATCGAGAAGCGAGTGGCAGCGCGGCTGAAGCGCAAGCAGCTCTTCCATCGCAAGCCCATGCCCAACCTGGGCTTTGTGATCGAGGAGAGTGCGTTGACCCGTCCACTCGGTGGCCCTTCGGTCCTGAAGGAGCAGCTGTACGGCATCCTTGACTTCGGCCGACTCCGCCATGTCGAGATCCAAGTCATGCCGCACAACCGACAGACGCACGCCGGGCTCATGGGGCCGATGATCCTGTTGGAGACAGCCGAGCGCCGTCGACTCGCCTACATCGAAGGACATAAGGGCGGTTACTTCGTCAGCGAACAACCCGACCTCGGCAACCTGTTCGGTAAATATGGCATTCTGCGGGCGCACTCTCTGACTCCCGAAGAGTCCGCCAAATTGATCGAACAGGTGGCACAGGAACTATGAGCTCACACCTCAACTGGTTCAAGAGCAGCTACAGCGGCGAAGAGGGCGAATGTGTAGAGGTCGCCGTCGCCTGGACCAAGTCCAGCTACAGCGGCAGCCAGGGCGGTGAGTGCGTGGAGGTAGCCACCTGCCCCCACGCCATCCACGTCCGCGACTCCAAAGACGTCACCCGCCCCGCCCTCACCCTCTCCCCCACCACCTGGTCCGCCTTCGTCGCGACGTACCGCAAATAACGCTGACCCCGCCTGCCTCTACCCGAAGTCGGACCTGACCTGTTCGGCGATGGCAGTCCCTCTCTCTCCGCCGGTCTCCGGGCCGGAGGGAGGCTCGGCGCCGCTGGAGACCGTGAGGTCGTGGGCCGTCTTCGACAGCAGCGAGACGTAGAAGGGGAGATCCGGCAGGGACGGCGTGGTGAGGCTCAGGACGAGGAGCCGGCCCATGCGGGGCAGGGGCAGGTACACGTCGGTCCGGGCGAGGGGCATGGACGGTGCCGTGTCGTCGTCCGGGTCGGACTGCCATTGCAGGCCGCACAGTACGAGCACGCCCGGCCCTGCCGGAACGCGGATGTACTCGACCGTGTTGTTCTCGTTCACGGAGAGCGCTTCGAAGAGGCCGCGCGCGGACAGCTCCGCGTCGGCCTCGTCCAGCGGGTCGAGGCGGGCCAGCAGCGAGGCGGTGGTGCGGCGGCCGTCCGGGGCGTCGTCCAGGCAGAAGCCCGCGTAGAAGGCGTTCCCGGCGAGGGCGTGGTCGGCCATCTCGCGGTAGGAGTGGAAGGTGACTTCGCGCTGGAAGTCGGTCCCGGTCGGCCAGATCTCCTCCGCGATGACCCAAAGCTGTTCCAGGCGTTCCTCACCGTCGAGGTCGAGGCCCAGGGAGTAGAAGCCACCGGGGACGTCCAGGTGAAGCTCGGGGGACGCAGACTGCATCGCTCAGACCTTTCTCTCTACGGAGCGCAGGAGCACGCCGTCACGGAGATCCGTCCCAGCGACGAGTGTGAGGTTGTGCTTGTGCGCGAGGTGTGTCAACGTGCTGAGCGGCGTCCCTCGATAGTCCCGGGAGTTCAGGCCGACACCTCCCAGGGACAAGCCAGGCGTCTTCACCTCGGAAACGTGATGGTGGATCTGAGTACGCCAGCTGAATTTCTGCTGCTCGATTTCCCGGGACAGGCGAGTGAGTTCCCTGTTCAGGTATTCCTCTTTCCTGGCCGGGGCGTGCGACATCCGGATCAGGAACTTTCTGGGTGACATGAATTTCGCAGGAGCGCTGATCAGCGAGTCGTCGGGTGACTCGCCTCCGAGGACCATCACGACGAACCAGATGGCCCGGAAGAAGAATTCCACGGGGATGGCGACCCACTGCACGACGAGCCACAGGACGAGCCCCACCCTGGAAGCGTGGGGAAGGACAGGGTCGGCGAGCGGTTCGGACGGTAGGGCGGCAGCCATGCCTAGTCTCCCGTCACGCTGTCGTAGATGCCGCTGACAGTGCCCGGCAAGGACTGGGCGAGCAGAGGGCCCTTCGACCACCAGGACATCGGGTCCAGAGTTCCGTCGGGGCGAATGGCCGCCTTCAGAGAATCAAGGTCTTTGAGGATCGGGGTGTTGGCAACGATCTGGTTGATCGGGGCTTCGCCCATTGAGGTACCAAGATTCTTGGCGACCGAATTCTCCCAGGCGAGCTGTATCCGGTTTCCGACGCCGCCTGTGGCCTTGAAGACCTGTCCCTCGGCGGCATCAAGGAAACGGTTGCCCGCTCGACTGAAGTCACTCACTTCTGCGGCCCCCTCGGAGACGAGGCGGCCCAGCCGACTGACTCTTTGCGCGTCGTCGATGCGCGTGACCAGCGCTTCCCCGACCTGCTCCGCACGGACCACGACCTTCACGGAACCAGTGACCGCGGTCTTCGCGAACCCCGCGCCCGGAATGATGCCGACCGCGTCACCCGCGAGACTCAGCCAGCTGACATCGGCCCCGCCCAGCTTCGCCGCGCCGTGCGAGAGCAGCGCTCCCGCCGAGAACCCCGCGCTCGCCAGCGCGAGCGCGCCGGACAGCGGCGGGCACCACAGTGTCAGCAGCGCCAGGATGCCGAGTACGGCGGAGATGTTCCCCAGCCAGTCGCCGATCTTGTTCAGCAGGTCCTTGTGGCGGGCGCACCACTCCTGGATCGCGTGCCCGATCTCCTGGAACTTGTCGCCGAGCCGTTCCCAGAACCCCGGGTCGGGCGCGCTGTCCGTCGCCTTGCGCAGCTGCCCCGCGATCCCGCGCGCCTCGGCCTGGTGGTCCTCCAGCAGCTGCTCGGCCCGCTTGATGATCTCTTCGAGTTCACGCTGTGCCTGGTCCAGCTGCGCGGAGGCGGAGGAGAGCTCACCGTCCGCCTGCTTCAGCCGCGCGTTCGCCGCGTCGACCTTCGCCTGGGCCTCCTGGAGCGCGGGGCCCGTGAAGTACTGGCCGCTGAGCCGGAACGCGGGGTCGGCCGCCGCCTGGTTGTAGCGGCCGGTCGCGGCCTCGTTGGCCTTCTCGGCCGAGGCCACCTTTCCCTTGGCTTCCTTGGCACGGGTCTCGTACGTACGGGCCGTGCTCTGGTAGTGCGTGAGCGCCTCGCGCCACTTCGACAGCTCCGTCGACGCGGTCCGCATCGCCTCGTGGCTGTCCTTCAGGTAACCGGGCAGCTCGCCGACCTTCCGCGAGAACGCGGAGGCCGCGTCCCCGGCCCAGCTCACGTTCCCGGTCAGGCGCTTGATGGTGGCCTGCGCGTTGTCGAGCGCGGTCGCCGCCTGCTTCGTGCGGGCCGCGAGGGACCCCACGTTGCCGGCGTCGCCCGGCGCGGGGTCGAAGCCGAGGGAGGGGTAGGTGGCGCTCACTTCCCGCCGCCCTTCCCGGCCCCGGCGGCGAAGCCGTCCCGGATGGCCGATTCGACCTCGTGGTAGGTCGTGCGGGTCTGCTTGACCTTGTCCTCGATGACCTGCGTACCGTCGGCGATCTTCTTGATCGCGTCGTCCCAGCTGTCGTGGAACTCGTCGCAGGCGTTGTCGAGTTCCTTGCTGCCCGTGGTCTTCGGGCCGGTGTCGCGCAGCGCGTTCAGCGCCGAGCGCATCTCCTCCTGACTCCGGTGGAGCTCTCTGACGAGCCCGTCGAGCTCACTGATCTCGACCTTGAAACCTGCCCCCATCGCGCCGGGCCCCCTTGTTTCGGAATTCGCAACCGTCAACCCTCGTCCCACGTTAACCAGCAGGTGAAAGAGGGCTCGCAAGAGGGGCCTGCCCGTTCGCAAAACCTTCACAGTGAGCAGGACGCGTGCGCGGAGGATGTGGCGTACTGCTCCAACGACCTTACCCACGGCCGCTGTTGGCTCATTCGGTCCCTTGTCCGTCCGATCGCCGCTTCCCTAGCGTGGCCGCGTCGCCCCACTGACCCGGGGCGGCGGGGGAACTCGACGGAGAGGAACCACAGACCATGCGCAAGACTCGTACGATGCTGGCCGGCCTCGGCACGGCCGCCCTCCTCGCCACCGTGTCCGTACCCGTGGCGTCCGCCGCCCCGGCCGACGCGCAGGAGTGGGGGGCGTGCGCCAGCGGCAACGTCTGCTTCTACACGGGGACCTACGGCACCGGTTCCAAGTGCTCCTGGAGCGTCGCCGACGCGGACTGGACCCAGGGGACCATCCGCTGCTCCTGGTCCCAGACCCACAACGTGAAGTCGGTGTGGAACCGGGGCACCAGCTCGGCCAGCGGCGTCGCCTACTACCAGTGGGCGAACTACAACACCCGCAAGGGCTGCACGCCCCAGGGCGCGCGGGGCAACCTCGCGGGTACGTACAAGCTCAAGTCGCACCAGTGGATCAGCGGCTCCTGCGGCTGACCTGACGGCCCGCGGCCGTCCGTGGAGCGACCCCGCCGGGTGCGTGGCGGGGTCGCTCTCCCGTTCCCGCGAGAGCCCGTTCCCGCGAGGACCTGTTCCCGCCACGCATCCGTGACCGGCGGAGACAGCGGTACTCAGTGGGCCGGGGCGGTCATCCCGGACCGTACGAGGCCCAGGATCTCCTCGTCCGTCAGCCCCAGCTCGCGGGCCTCGGTGACGAGGGCGTCCACGCGGCCGAGGAGCCGGGCGCGGGCCGGGGTGCCCCGCGCGTCGAGGACCACGGCGCCGCGGCCGCGGCGCAGTTCGATCATGCCCTCGTCGCGCAGGCGCTGGTAACCACGCAGCACCGTGTGGATGTTGACCCCGAGGGACTCGGCGAGCGCGCGTGCGGCGGGGAGCCGGTCGCCGGGGGCCACCTCGCCGTCGGCGATGGCCCTCCGGACCCGGGCGGCGATCTGGTCGCCGAGCGGGACGGCGGAGCCGGGTTCGACGCGGAAGAGCATGTCAGTGCCTCGCCCTCGGTCCGGTCGCGGGGACGGCGGAGATCAGGGAGTTGAGGAGGGCGGCGGCGGTCGCGGAGTCGTCGACGGTCACCGCGAACTCGCGGCCGCTGCCGCGTCGTACGACCAACGCCTCACCGGAGCGCAGGACGACCCCCGTGGCGTCCGGGCGGAGCCGGTAGCCCCAGCCGCCGAAGTCGGCGACCGGCCTGATCTCCCGGCTCACCGCCACGGTCATCGCGTCCAGCGGCACCCGGACGCGGGGCCGGGGCAGCAGAGCGGGCGAGACGGTGAGCCCCCGGGGTCCGGCGGTGACGGTGAGCCGGGAGAAGCACAGCACCAGCAGCCCGGCGAGGAACAGCGGCACGGCCACCTGCCACCCCACCGGCACCACGAGCACGCACCCGACGGCGGCCGTCACGAGGCCGAGCGCGGAGAACTGCCGGGAGGAGGCGGTACGGGTCCAGCCCGCGACCTCCCCCTCGGCGAGGTCGAGCAGCCGCGCGGTCCCGCCGGCCGACAGGGACGCGCCCTCCGGCAGCCGCAGTGTCCGGACGGTCAGCCACCCGGCACCGGCGGCGGCCGCGCCCACCACGGCGGAGACGGCGAGGTGCCACAGCGGCATCCGCGCCGCGGCCGCGTCACCGGTGGCACCGGCGTTGACCAGGACGACGGAGACCACGCCGGCGCCGAGCAGCCCGGCGGTCCCGTACGCCACGGGGACCGCCCAGCGGGCGAAGGCGCCCCGGAGCAGGCCGGCCACGAACAGCGCGGCGGTCCCCGCCATGAGGCCGATGCACATGAGCACGAACGCGCCCTGCCCGGTGAACCGGTCCGGGACGGTGCCGTCGAAGTGCGTCGCGAGCGGGTCGGGCAGCCGGTCGCGCACCACGGTGAACAGGATCAGCTCGGCGGCGAGCGCCACGACGTAAGGAAGAGCGGTGAGGGCGGCGAGGCTGCCGCGCCCTGTTGTCTGCTTCATTTTTTACCCCCTTGTTCGCGTCATAGTAGAACAATCAACGCCACAGCGCCAAGAGGGAACGCCTGCCGGGCGGTTACCGGCGCATCATCAACTTCCGCGCACGCCCTCTTGCTTCGAGCGCGCTCGAAGGCGTTGGCTTGGTGCCCATGAAGTACACGCAACTCGGACGCACGGGACTCAAGGTCAGCCGCCTCGTCCTCGGCACGATGAACTTCGGGCCCCAGACCAGCGAGGCCGACAGCCACAGCATCATGGACGCCGCTCTCGGGGCCGGCGTCAACTTCTTCGACACCGCCAACGCCTACGGCTGGGGTGCCAACAAGGGGCGCACCGAGGAGATCATCGGCTCCTGGTTCGCGAAGGGCGGCGACCGGCGGGACAAGACCGTCCTCGCCACCAAGCTGTACGCCGACATGTCGCTCGACGACTCACCGCCCTGGCCCAACCACGACCGCCTCTCCGCCCTCAACATCCGCCGCTCCGTCGAGGCGAGCCTCAGGCGGCTGAAGACCGACTACATCGACGTCTACCAGTTCCACCACGTCGACCGGAACACTCCGTTCGAGGAGATCTGGCAGGCCATCGACGTACTCGTCCAGCAGGGCAAGATCCTGTACGCAGGGTCGTCGAACTTCGCCGGCTGGCACATCGCGCGCGCCAACGAGACCGCGCGGCGGCTCGGGTCGTACGGGCTCGTGAGCGAGCAGTGCCTCTACAACCTCGCCGAGCGGCGCGCCGAGATGGAGGTCATCCCGGCCGCGCAGGAGTACGGCCTGGGGGTCATCCCGTGGTCGCCGCTGCACGGCGGGCTGCTCGGCGGCGTGCTGCGCAAGGAGCGCGAGGGCGGGGCGGCCCGGTCCTCCTCCGGACGGTCGGCCGACGCGCTCGCGAACACGACCGTCCGCGCGCAGGTGCAGGCGTACGAGGACCTGCTGGCCAAGCACGGCCTGGAGCCCGGCGAGGCCGCCCTGGCCTGGCTGCTCACCCGGCCGGGGGTCACCGGACCCATCGTCGGGCCGCGCACGGCGGAGCAGCTGGAGTCGGCGCTGCGCGCCGTCGAGCTGGAGCTGTCGGAGGAGGTGCTGGCGTCGCTGGACGAGATCTTCCCGGGGCCGGGGCCGTCCCCCGAGGCCTTCGCCTGGTAGGTCCGGCCCCGCAGGAGTACGGCCGGCAGCACATCCGGCAGTACGTCCGGCACTACGTCGCCGTGACGGCCGCGGCCGGCCGGCCGATCGGTCAGCCGCCGACCGCGGCCGCCAGGGCGACGACGACGAACATCAGCACGAGTACACCGGCCATGATCCGGTTTCTGCTTTTCGGGTCCACACGTCGAGCGTAACCGGACGGGGGCAGAGCCTCCGTCAGTGCCCCAGCGGCCAGACCCGCAGTTGTTCGTACCGGGGCCGCGCACCGGGCACTCCGTGCACCGGCAGGTTGCTGCGGACGAGAGCAAGCTCACCCACCGTCCAGGCCGTGCCCTCGAAGGGGGCGAGCGCCTCGACGTACGGCCGCAGGTCCGCGGCCGGCCCGGTGGCGCGGCTGCGGGCGATCGTCAGGTGCGCCTTGTACGCCCGGTGCTCGTCCATCGCCACCCCGGCCCGCCGCGCCGCCGCGTCCGCGCGGTCCGCGAGCAGCCGCATCGCGTCGAGGCCGCCCGCCGCCCCGGCCCACAGGGCGCGCTGCCCGAAACGGCCGCCGCCGTGGAGACGGAGGGGGAAGGGGTCCTGGCGGGCGGCGGCGCGGCCGAAGCGTTCCTCGACGGCCGGCAGGAGCTCTTCGTCCACCTCCCCGAGGAAGGCGAGCGTGAAGTGCCAGCCGTCACGGCCCGTCCAGCGCAGGCCGTCCGCGCCGGGGAGGGCGCGCAGCCGGTCGACGGCGACGGCGAGCTCGTCGACGGCCTCGGTGGGCGGAAGTACGGCGGCGAAGAGTCTCATACGACCAGTTTCCGGCACGTGATGATCGGCTGCGGTCGCTTCCCACCCGAACGTTTACTTCCACTTCCACCTGCGCAGACAAGGTGCAAGCATGGATGCATGGCTACCAGGATGCTCAGCGTGCGCATAGACAGCGACTCTCTTGAGTCGATCAAGGAGCGAGCCGCGGCGCGCGACATGACGGTCCAGGAGTACGTCGTCACGACGCTCCAGCGGGACGAGTTCACCGAGCGGTACAGGGCGGCGGTGCTCGAGACGTTCGAGCTGTACGGCGACGTGCTGGCCGAGGCGGACCTCGCGGACGACGCTCCGCCCCGCACGGAAGCCGACGCCGCATGACTCATCATCTCGACCTGAGCCAGCTGTTGTGGACCGCGGAGCAGGTCCCCGGCGACCCTCAGGCGGACGACCTGGGTGTACTGATCGCGGGGGCGGCCCGCACCCAGGCCAGGGCCTTCGATCACGAGGTGTACGGCTCTGTGCCGCTGAAAGCGGCCGCGCTCATGCAGACACTCGCCCTGCTCGCTCCCTTGGAGCGCGGCAACAAGACCTTCGCCTTTGCCGCGGCCCGCGCGTTCATGAGGGCCAACGGCCTGCGCCTCCAGCCGCCACCGAACGAGCTGCGGAAGGTGCTGGCTTCCATCCGGCCCGGCGCCGCCGGTGTCCGCGCCCTGGGCGAGCACCTCCACCGCTGGGCCCAGCGGTAGCGCTCCCGCGCAGACGCACGCGGCCCCGGACACGTCCGTGTCCGGGGCCGCGGCCGTCCGGCGGAGGCGTCACGCCGGTCCGCGTCACGCCACCGTGGTGAGTTCCTTCGGACGTACCGGCTCCTTGGACTCCTTCGGGACGAACGCCACGTGCTGGTGGCCCCGGCGCAGGTCCACCTTGAGGCGCAGGCCCCCCAGGCGCGCCAGTACGATCGCCACGCCGATGCCCGCCAGCAGCGAGATCGCGCCGCCCGTCGCGAAGCCGACGCGCGCGCCGTAGGTGTCGGTGACCCAGCCGAGGAGCGGCGCGCCCACCGGCGTACCACCGGCGAAGACCATCATGTAGAGGCTCATGACGCGGCCCCGCATCGCCGGGTCGGTCGCCATCTGGACGCTCGTGTTGGCGGTGATGTTGACCGTCAGACCGAGCATGCCGATCGGCACCAGCAGCATCGCGAACAGCCACAGGGCGGGCGAGAACGACGCCGCGATCTGCAGCGCGCCGAAGGCCATCGCGGCGGCGACCAGCATCCGCAGCCGCGAGGAGCGGCGGCGGGCGGAGAGCAGCGCGCCGGCCAGCGAACCGGCCGCCATCAGGATGTTGAAGAAGGAGTACAGCCCGGCGCCGCCGTGGAAGACGCCGTCGGCGAAGGCGCTGAGCCAGATCGGGAAGTTGAAGCCGAACGTGCCGACGAAGCCGACGAGGACGATCGGCCAGATCAGCTCGGGGCGGCCCGAGACGTAGCGCAGGCCCTCCCTCAGCTGGCCCTTGCCGCGCGGCACCCTCTCCGTCTTGTGCATCTCGCTCTGGCGCATCAGCAGCAGGCCCGCGAGCGGCGCGAGGAAGGACAGGCCGTTGAGCATGAACGCCCAGCCGCTGCCGATCGTCGTGATCAGCACACCCGCGACGGCGGGGCCGATCAGGCGGGCGGACTGGAAGTTCGCCGAGTTGAGGCTGACGGCGTTGCGCAGCTGGTCGGGGCCGACCATCTCGGACACGAAGGACTGCCGGGCCGGGTTGTCGACGACCGTGACCATGCCGAGCAGGAACGCGATCAGGTAGACGTGCCAGACCTGGATGTGGCCGGAGAGCGTGAGGGCGGCGAGCGCGACGCCGCACAGGCCGAGGGCGGCCTGGCTGAAGAGCAGAAGGGTGCGCTTGGGGTACCGGTCGGCGATGACACCGCCGTACAGGCCGAAGAGCAGCATCGGCAGGAACTGGAGGGCCGTGGTGATACCGACGGCGGCCGCGGACCCGGTGAGGTCGAGGACCAGCCAGTCCTGGGTGATGCGCGACATCCACGTGCCGGTGTTGGACACGACGGCGCCGGTCGCGAAGAGCCGGTAGTTGCGGATCTTCAGGGACGAGAACATGCTCGGCCCTTTGTGTTCCCTGGTGGGTATCTCGTGGTGGGTGTTCGGTGCGGGGGCGGAGTCTGCTCCGGATCCCGTACTCAAAGTGGGTTCGCCTCCTTGGCGGCGCGCGGGGTCGGTGGTGCGGTCAGAGGTGTGCGAGCTTCTCCAGGACGGGGGCGGCAGCGCGCAGCTTCGCCCATTCGTCCTCGTCCAGACCCTCGCAGAGGCCGGCCAGCCAGGCGTTCCGCTTGCGGCGGCTCTCTTCGAGCATCGCCTCGGCGGTCTCGGTCTGGCTGACCACCTTCTGCCGGCGGTCGTCGGGATGCGGCTCCAGCCTGACCAGTCCCTTGGCTTCGAGCAGCGCCACGATGCGGGTCATCGAGGGCGGCTGCACGTGCTCCTTGCGGGCCAGCTCACCGGGGGTGGCCGAGCCGCAGCGGGCGAGAGTGCCGAGTACCGACATCTCGGTGGGACTCAGCGATTCGTCGACGCGCTGGTGCTTCAGGCGCCGGCCCAGCCGCATGACGGCCGAGCGCAGGGAGTTCACGGCGGCGGCATTACCGTCGTGCGACAGGTCAGGCATGTATTTAGCCTAACTCATTACCCACGCTAAATACAGCCGGAGCATCACTTCACCCGTACGAGTGAGTCCGCTCCGGAAAGTGACGTATCGCCGGGGGCGGGGCGGCGACGCTGTCCCGCATGGGATCAACAGTGCTCAGCCTGCGGATAGACGGTGAGCTGCACGACCGCCTCCGGGACCGTGCCGCCAAACGCGGAATGAGCGTCCAGGACTATGTGGTCCGGACGCTCATTCGCGACGACTTCGACGAACGCTTCAAGTCGGCGGTCGACGAGACGGAGAAGTTCTACGACGGCATCGCGTGAGGCCGCTCACGCGATGCCGCTTGCGTGAGGCCGCTCACGTGAGGTTGAGCGCCGGCATCAGGTAGTAGAAGGCGAAGACCGCCGACACCGCGTACATCGCCGCGGGCACCTCGCGCCCGCGCCCGGCCGCCAGGCGCAGCACGCAGAAGCTGACGAAGCCGATGCCGATGCCGTTCGTGATCGAGTACGTGAACGGCATCATCAGCATGGTCAGGAACGCCGGGATCGCGATCGTGTAGTCGGCCCAGTCGATGTCCTTGACCGAGCCCGACAGGATCAGGAAGCCCACCGCGAGCAGGGCCGGGGTGGCGGCCTGCGACGGCACCATCGTGACCAGCGGCGTCAGGAACAGGCCCACGGCGAAGAGGCCGCCGGTGACGACGTTCGCCAGGCCCGTGCGCGCGCCCTCGCCGACACCGGCGGTGGACTCCACGAAGCAGGTGGTGGCGGAGCTGGAGGTCGCGCCGCCCGCGGCGACGGCGATGCCGTCGATGAGCAGCACCTTGTTGACGCCGGGCAGGTTGCCCTTCTCGTCCAGCAGCTTGGCCTCGTCGCTGACGCCGAGGATCGTGCCCATCGCGTCGAAGAAGCAGGACAGCAGCACGGTGAAGACGAAGAGGATGCCGGTCAGCAGGCCGACCTTCTCGAAGCCGCCGAACAGGCTGACCTGGCCGACCAGGCCGAAGTCCGGGGAGGCCACCGGGTTGCCGGGCCACTCGGGGGTGGTCAGGCCCCAGGAGGGGATGTCGGCGACGGCGTTGACGACGAGGGCGACGACGGTCATCACGACGATCGAGATGAGGATCGCGCCCGGCACCTTGCGGACGATCAGCGCGAGCGTGAGCAGCACGCCGAGGACGAAGATCAGGACCGGCCAGCCGTTGAGCTGGCCGGTGGCGCCGAGCTGGAGCGGCACGGTGGTGTGCGCGGCGTCCGGGATGCGGGAGACGAAGCCCGAGTCGACCAGGCCGATCAGCATGATGAAGAGGCCGATGCCGATCGCGATGCCCTTGCGCAGACCGATCGGCACCGCGCTCATCACGCGCTCCCGCAGGCCGGTCGCGACGAGCAGCATCACGATGAAACCGGCGAGCACGACCATGCCCATCGCGTCGGGCCAGCTCATGCGGGGCGCGAGCTGGAGCGCGACGACGGTGTTGACGCCGAGACCGGCGGCGAGCGCGATCGGCACGTTGCCGATGACGCCCATCAGCAGCGTCGAGAACGCGGCCGTCAGCGCGGTGGCGGTGACCAGCTCACTGCCGTCGAGCTGGTGCC
Organism: Streptomyces altiplanensis; assembly: GCF_053591575.1. Lineage (NCBI taxonomy): Bacteria > Bacillati > Actinomycetota > Actinomycetes > Kitasatosporales > Streptomycetaceae > Streptomyces > Streptomyces altiplanensis. The sequence continues at coordinate 164,371 of NZ_JBSFUB010000003.1, forward strand.
CGTACATGTCCTTCGCGCTGCCCAGGATGATCGGGTTCAGCACGATGATGTAGGCCATCGCGAAGAAGGTGGCGAGACCGCCCCGGATTTCGCGCGGAACGGTGGAGCCCCGCTCGGAGATCTTGAAGAAGCGGTCGAGACCGCTCTTCGGCTCCGGAGAAGACGGCGGCTGCTTGGCGTCGACCGGAGCCGTGGCCGAGGGAGACATGCGTGACCTCATGCGGAAGAAGGGGGCTGAAGGACAGACGGGGAGGCAACTCGGGTACATCTGGAAGTGGTCGACATTGGATGTTCAGACGAACAAAACCAGTCAGACGAAACCTGTTTCAGTATGAATACATAAGGGAAAGATCGCTATCTCCGCGCGTAGACCCTTGGGGCGTCTGCCCCGGCAGCACGTGCGCGGGTGCCGCCTACACTGTCCCCATGGCGAAGTGGACCCCCCAGCACGAGGCACCCGAGCCCCTTGAAGGGCCCGTCGTCGCCACCGTCGTCGGCGGCACGATCCTCTGGTTCGCCCTCTTCCTGGTGCAGCTCCCCTTCTACGCCTGGTTCGACGACCGCGGCTGGGCATGGTGGGTGTGGACCTGCCTGGCCGGCGCCGGTCTCGGGCTGATCGGCATCTGGTACGTCCGCGGGCGCGACGCGGCGATCAAGCGCGCGAAGGCCGAGCGGGCGCAGGCGGAGGGGACGGAGTCCGCGGGAGCGGAGTCCACGGGAGCGGACGCCCGCACCGCCGGCCCGGACGCGTAAGCGGGGAAACGCGGAGGCAGGGAGAGCGGAGAACTCCGGCCGGGGAAGTCCGGGAGCCCGTACGACCACGGGCCCGTCCCCACCGTCCCTCCGTCGTCCCCCGGTACCGTCTTCGGCCGCTCGACGGGTCGATCCGCACGTCCGGTCGTACCGTCGGAACCATGACGCAGCGGGCGAAGATCGGCACGGACGGGCCCGAGCCGGGCGGGCACATGATCGACGCGGGCGCCGAGCTCGACCCCGTACACCCCGTGGAACTCCCCCGGTCCGCCAGGCGCACCGGGCTCACCACGGCCGAGGTCGCCGAGCGGGTCGCCCGGGGCGAGGTCAACGACGTACCGGTGCGCAGCTCGCGCTCCGCCACCGAGATCGTCCGGTCGAACGTCTTCACCCGCTTCAACGCGATCATCGGCGTGCTGTGGGTGATCATGCTCTTCGTCGCGCCGATCCAGGACAGCCTCTTCGGCTTCGTGATCGTCGCCAACACGGCCATCGGCATCGTCCAGGAGCTGCGCGCCAAGAAGACCCTCGACAGCCTCGCCGTCATCGGCGAGGCCAGACCGAAGGTCCGCCGCGACGGGACCGCCGTCGAGGTGTCCACCTCCGGGATCGTCCTCGGCGACCTGGTGGAGCTGGGACCGGGCGACAAGGCCGTCGTCGACGGCGAGGTCGTGGAGGCCGACGGCCTGGAGGTCGACGAGTCGCTCCTCACCGGCGAGGCCGATCCGGTGCTCAAGCAACCCGGCGACCAGGTGATGTCCGGCAGCTTCGTGGTCGCGGGCGGCGGCGCGTTCACCGCCACCAAGGTCGGCCGCGAGGCGTACGCCACCCAGCTCGCCGAGGAGGCGTCCCGCTTCACGCTCGTCCACTCCGAGCTGCGCAACGGCATCAACCAGATCCTCAAGTTCGTCACCTGGCTGATGGTCCCGACCTCGGTCGGCCTCGTCATCAGCCAGCTGGTCGTCAAGGAGACCGGCTTCAAGGACTCGGTCGCCCGCACCGTCGGCGGCATCGTCCCGATGATCCCCGAGGGCCTGGTGCTGCTCACCTCGGTCGCCTTCGCGGTCGGGGTGATCAGGCTCGGGCGCAAGCAGTGCCTCGTGCAGGAGCTGCCCGCGATCGAAGGGCTCGCGCGCGTGGACGTCGTGTGCCTCGACAAGACGGGCACCCTCACCGAGGGCGGCATGGACGTCACCGAGGTACGGCTGCTGGACGGCTCGGGCACCGGGGAGGCGTACGTACACACCGTGCTCGGCGCCCTGGGCGGGTCCGACCCGCGGCCCAACGCCAGCCTCCAGGCGATCAAGGACGCCTGTCCGGACGACGGCTCCTGGCGCTGCACGGATTCGCTGCCCTTCTCGTCCGCCCGCAAGTACAGCGGGGCGAGCTTCACCGAGGGGAACGGCGGCACCAGCTCGTGGCTGCTCGGCGCGCCCGACGTGCTGCTGCCGCGGGGCGACCCGTACCTCGACGAGATCGACCTGCTCAACGAACAGGGCCTGCGAGTGCTGCTGCTCGCCCGCGTCGACGGGAACCCGGACAGCGGGGACCTGGGCGACCCGCGGGTCAGGGACGGCTCGCGCGCCACCGCCCTGGTCGCCCTGGAGCAGCGGCTGCGCCCGGAAGCCGCCGCGACCCTCCGGTACTTCGCCGACCAGAACGTCGCCACGAAGGTCCTCTCCGGCGACAACGCGGTGTCCGTCGGCGCGGTCGCGGCCAAGCTCGACATGCCGGGCGCCGCGAACACCGTCGACGCCCGCACCCTGCCCGCCGGGCGCGCGGAGATGGCCGGGGCGCTGGACGAGAACGCGGTCTTCGGCCGGGTCACCCCGCAGCAGAAGCGCGACATGGTCGCGGCGCTCCAGTCGAAGGGCCACACGGTCGCGATGACGGGCGACGGCGTCAACGACGTACTCGCGCTCAAGGACGCCGACATCGGGGTCGCGATGGGGTCCGGGTCGGAGGCCACGCGGGCGGTGGCGCAGATCGTGCTGCTCAACAACAGCTTCGCGACCCTGCCCTCGGTGGTGGCCGAGGGGCGCCGGGTCATCGGCAACATCACCCGGGTCGCGACCCTCTTCCTGACGAAGACGGTCTACTCGGTGCTGCTGGCGGTCCTGGTGGTCTGCTCGCAGGTCGAGTACCCGTTCCTGCCGCGCCACCTGACGCTGCTCTCGACGCTGACGATCGGGGTCCCCGCGTTCTTCCTCGCGCTGGCGCCCAACAAGGAGCGGGCCCGGCCGGACTTCGTACGCCGGGTGATGCGGTACTCGGTCCCCGGCGGCGTCATCGCCGCGTCCGCGACCTTCTGTACGTACCTGCTCGCCCGGTCCCACTACTCCGGCCCCGGGGCCCTGGCCGCCGAGACCAGCACGGCGACGCTCACGCTCTTCCTGGTGTCGGTCTGGGTGCTGGCGATCGTCGCCCGCCCGTACACCTGGTGGCGCGTCGGTCTGGTGGCCGCGATGAGCCTCGGCTTCGTGGTCGTGCTCGTGGTGCCGTGGCTCCAGGACTTCTTCGCGCTGAGGCTGGTGGGGACGACGATGCCGTGGACGGCGGTGGGCATCGCGGCGGTGGCGGCGGCCGCCCTGGAGCTGGTGTGGCGCTGGGTCGGCCGCCGCTTCCCCGCGTAACGGGGGTACTGCCTGGATTACTGCCGGATCACTGCCGGGTCACTGCCCCGGGTGCTCAGCGCACGTCGAGGTAGTCACCGGCCGCGGAGACCGCGGGGGTGGTGGACGTACCCGCGAACGAGTAGCGCCAGTAACCGTCGGAGGCCGCCGTGACGGTCGTCTTCAGGTCACCGGTGCTGTTCGAGGTCACCGTCTTGACGGTGGTGTACGTGCTGGTGCCGGCCTTGCGGAACTGGAGCTTCACCGGCTGGGAGGTGTAGCCGTGGTACTGGTACGTCTCCCAGTTGGCGCGGGACAGCTTGCCCGTGACCGTGATGGTCTTGCCCTTCACGACCGGCTCGGGCGAGGCGTTGACCGTGAGCTTCGAGTAGCGCAGGATCTTCGTCGTACCGGCGACGCCGTTCTCGTGGTAGTCACCGTCGGCGCCGATGGCCGAGACCCACAGCTTCCAGGTGCCGGCGGTCTTGTTCTCCATGAGGAGCGGGTCGATGACGATGCTGTACTTGCACTTCGTCGTCGTCGCGCTGACCTCGGTGCAGGTGCCGGTCTGGTCGTCCGGACCGAAGAACCCGATGGCGTCCTCGGCGGGGTTGTCGCCGGGACCGTTCCACAGGAACGAGTGGATCTCGTAGATGCCCTCGGGGTCGGTGGCGGTGACCTCGGCGGTGATGGTCTTCTTCGCCGTGGTGCCGAGCGAGAGCGCCTTGCCGCCGTTGACGACCACCTTCGTGATCTTGGTGTCGCCAGAGACGTCGTCCGCCTGTGCCTGACCGGCGAGAGCGGCCGACAGACCGGCCGGCTTCGGGGCGTCCTCGGCCTGGGCGGCCGGTACGGCAAGGGCGGACAGGGCCAGGGCGCCCGAAATGGCGGCCACAGTGGCACGTATGCGCATGTATGTATGTCCCCACAGGAATGCGACCCCGCCGTGTTTCCCCCCGGCGGGATCTTTGAGTGTCGAACGAAGTGTAGGGATAACGTGGAAAGTTCGTAAACAAAGAATCAGTCGAACCAGCGGTCGCGCGCCAGCTCTTCCGTGCGTGACGGGTCCTCAATCAGCGCCGCCACCTCGAAGCGGCGCGGCCACTGCCCCGCCGACCAGGCAAGACCGGCCGCAACGCCCTCCAGGGTGGCCGCGTGGACCACGCCGTCGGGGGTGCGGCGCCAGTCCAGTTCGACGCCGCCCGCGAGGAGTTCCTCGTGTTCGACGTACGTCGCCGGGGTGGCGGCGCCGAGCAGGACCCGCACCGCTTCCGGAACCTCTCGCTCCACGCCCTCCGTCGTCACCTCGGCCCGGGCCGACTCGCTGAGGCGGCGCACCTGGAGGAGTTCGGCCAGGTCGGCGGCGCGGGACGGGGCCACCGGCAGCAGCGGCAGCCCGGCGGTGAGCGGCAGCAGGTCGGGGGCGTCCGCGACCACGGCGTCCGCCGCGTCGACCACCCGCACCTCGCCGTCCACGACCGCGCGCAGCTCGTCGGGGAGCGTGACCTGTTCGGGGTCGAGATCGGCCAGGGCGCCGTACAGCGCGTGGAGTTGGGACGCGGTGACCGTACGGTCCGGGTCCGCGAGACGGCCGAGGAGCTCGGCGGCGCCGCCGGGCTCGTCCAGCAGCGCGGCCACGGAGGTGCGTACGCCCAGCGCCCTCAGCACCTGCTCGTCGTCGAAGCCGGTCGCGTCCGCGGAGGTGTAGAGCCCGTCGAGGAGCGGGTCGCCGCCCGCCGCGCGCAGACCGGCCGGGCGGCGCCCGTCGAGTACGGGGTGGTCGCGCAGCCACCACGCGGTGTACGGGCGTACGGACTGCGTCGTGCCGTCCGGCAGCAGGACGCGCACGGGCTGGGTCAGCGCGTCCCGCAGCGGCGGCCGGGCGAGCATCGCCAGTGCCTGCGGCCACTTGTCGTCGTCCACCAGGTCCAGATCCCGCACGGCGACGATCTCGGTGGCGACCGGCGGCACGGAGGTCTCCGGCAGCTGGTCGAGGATGTCCTCGCACCACACGTCCACGGCGTCGAGCAGGCCCGCGTCGTCGGGCTCGGCGAAGTCGCCTTCGCGCGGCTCGAACTCGTCGGGGTCCAGGACGACGTCGGTGGCGCGTACGAGCGCGAAGCCGGCCAGGACGCCGCAGGCGGTGAGCGGCTGTGCGCCCCAGCGGGCGGCCAGTTCGGCGTCGCACAGGGCCAGTTCGCCCTCGCGCATGACCCGCGCGAACGGGCTGCCGGGCAGGACGAGTTCACCGGCGGGCGAGAGCTCGCCGTCCTCGTCGGTCAGGGCGAGCGCGCCGAGCCACGGCTCGTCGCCGGGCAGCAGGTCGGCGTCGCGCACGAGCGCCAGGACGGTCTCCGCCAGCTCTTCGGCGTCGGGGGCGTCCTCGTCCCAGATCTGGCCGCCCTCGTCCATGGAGGCGGCGACGGCGGCCCGCACCTGCGGCGTGGTGAGGACGGCGCGGGGGGTGGCGGGAAGCGCGCCGAGCTTTTCGAGGAGGGGGTGGGCGGCGTCGGGGTGGGCGACCTTCAGGCCGAGGCGGGTGAGCTGCTCGGGGGCGGCGGTGTCCGCGCCCGTGCCCGCGTCCGTGTCCGCGCCGGGGAGCGGCAGCAGGACCTGGCGCGGGCCGATCACCGTACGGCCGCCGGCCAGCGGGACCGGCAGGCCGGACAGGCGGTCGGGGTCGACGCCGGCCAGGGACTCGTACAGCCGCCGCCACCAGGACGGTTCGCGCTCGGCGCCCGCGAGGCGTTCGATGGCGTCACCCAGCGGCAGCCGGCCGACGCCGAGGGTGCGCAGCTCGGGGCGGCGTTCGAGCCCGGCGGGCAGCAGGGTCGGCAGTACCTCGGCCATGACGCGGACGGTGTCCGCGCCCGCGCCCTCGACGACCTCCGCCTCGAACGGGCGCAGCGCGGTGAACTCCTCGGACGGCGCCGCCGGTGCGAGGAACGCGACGCGGGGCAGCCGCTCGACGACGGCCGCGCGCAGTGCGCCGTCCAGTTCGCCCTTGCCGAGCGGCCCGGGGACGAGGTCGACCGTCCCGGTGGAGACGGGCTCCCAGCCGCCGAGCAGTTCGGCGTACGCGTCGGCGGCGCGCTGCACGAGGAAGTCGGTGAGCGGGCCCGGCGCGGGGTGGCGGCGGGCCGTGTCCAGCGGCAGCGACGCGATCAGCAGGGCCGGTACGCCGAGGGGTTCGTCGGTCGGTGTCGGGGCGTGCACGACGGGCGCGGTACGGGGGTGCTGCGGCGACCCCTCGGCGTCCACCGGGACGGCCCAGGTGACGGACCAGTGGGGGCGCAGGCGCTCCTCGACGGGCCGGTCGGCGAGGAGGGCGGGCTCCAGGGCTCCCGAGCGGGTGACGGTGCGCCAGCGGGTGGTGCGGGCGGCGGGCGCGGCGCCGCGCGCGGTGTCGTCGATGTGTACGTACGCGTCCTGCTCGTGCCGCGTCAACGTCCGGGTGGAGTCCGGGGTTTCGACGACCACCTCGGCGAGGCCGGGGAGGGTGAGGAGCAGCGCGTCGTCGATGGCGTCGAGGAGGTGCCGGGCGAGGTCCACCGCGCTGCCGTCGCGCAGGGGCAGGACCACGACGGTGTCGTAGCCCTCGGGGGCGGAGCCCTCGGCGGGGAGCGGGAGCCGCAGGAGGGGCACGTGGCCGTCGCGGCGCCGCAGCTCTTCGCCGAGCCCGGGCGCGGTGCCGGCGGCGTCCACGGCCAGCTCCCTGGCCTCCGCCAGGGACCAGCGGACACCGCCGTGGCGGCCGAGGACGGCGGGCTCGTCGCTGACGGCCAGTACGGCGGCGAACCCGACGCCGAAGCGGCCGACCGCGCTGCTCGCGTCCTCGCGCTTGGCGGACGCGCGCAGCGTGCTGAGGGACTCCACGCCGGCGGCGTCGAGGGGGGCGCCGGTGTTGGCGGCGGCGAGGATCGCGGGGGCGCCGTGGCCGGGGGCGGCGTGCAGGGTGAGCCGGAGCCTGCCGGTGACGCCGGCGCGGGCGGCGGCGTCGGCGGCGTTCTGGGCCAGCTCGACGACGAGGCGGTCCCGGTAGCCGCCGAGGGCGAGGTCCTCCTCGGCGTTGGCGTCCTCGCGGAACCGGGCGGGGCTCGCGCTCCACGCGTCGAGCACCCCACGCCGCAGCCGCGCCGTCCCGAAGGGGTCGGCCTCGTCGGTGGCCCTGACGCTCACGCTTGTCTCCGCTCGTCCTGAGGTACGGGTGCTGCCCGCCGGTCGGCTCGTCAACTGGCGCCTACCCGCGTCCACGCGGCGCAAGTATCGCGTGTGGGCGGGCCCGCGGCGTCCACCTGCCCGCCGGGTCGCTGCGGTGCGGGTCAGGGGGCGGCGGGGTGTGCCGCCGCGCGGGGCTTCCCCTGCCCGCCCCTTCCCACTGTGACCTCGTGCGGCTCCGCCGCGTGAGGGGCCCGGGCCCCGGCGCCCGGAGGGCGCCCGGGGTCAGGAGTGGCCCAGGTCCTCCGCCGGGTCCGGCGTGGCCGGGACCGAGCCGCCCTCCGGGTCCGGGCGGAGCGGGAACACGTCCGTGGCCATCGAGTCCAGGACCGGGGGCGGCGGGCGCAGCGGCTTCGGCATGACCGCGGCCTCCGAGTGGCCCCCGCAGCCGTAGGCGAGCGAGACGACGTGGCCGTCCGCCGGGGAGAACTCGTTCGCGCAGACACCGAACGCCTGGCGCAGCGAACCGGCCATCGGCACGAGGAAGGCACAGGAGACACAGGTGGCGGGGGCCGCCTGGGCCATGGGGGACTTCGCGCCGTACGCCTCGTCCCAGCGGTCCGCCGCGACGTGCAGCCCGTACCGCGACAGGACGCGCGCACGCCGCATCCCGAGCTCTTCGGCGACCGCCGCGATCGAACCCCGCACGGGAGCCAGCGGCAGCGTCGCCGGCGCACCGCCCGTGACCTCGGCGTCCTCCGCCTCGACGAGCTCCGCCATCTCCTCCGAGACCGGGGAGTCCGGCAGCGGCGCGTCGGCGCCCGTGTAGCCGGGCTCCAGGCGCAGGTCGTCCGCCTCGGTGGGGAGCAGGTCGCCCGGCCCCAGGTCCCCGGGGCGCAGCCGCTCGCTCCACGGCACCCACTCCGGCGCCAGCAGGGAGTCCGGTCCCGGCAGGAGGACCGTCTCGTTGAGGGTGACCAGCTTGGCCCGCGAGGCGCGGGTGACGGTCACCGCCCAGCGCCAGCCCCGGTAGCCGGGTTCCTTGCACTCGAAGAGGTGGGTGACCACCCGGTCACCCTCGGCGAAGAGGGAGACATGCTCGCCGACCACCCCGGGGAAGGCGGCCTCCTCGGCCGCCTCACGGGCAAGGTCTACCGCCTCGGCGCACAGGCGGTCAGGGGTTCGGCTTCGCGTCGTCGCAGCACTCACAGGTCTCGCTTCTCTCCTACGCCGTCTCACGGGTGCGCCAACGGATGCCCGTACGAGGTACGAGATACGAGGTGCGAGCTGCGGGCGGAGCGGACCGAAGGGCCGCGTCGACGTCCACGCCTCGCCCGACTCGTCTCGGTCTCGGGCGCACTTTCCACCACCCATTCTGCGGGATGACGGAGAGGCGCGCGGCCGAGGACAACCGCCGGTGGCGCGCTACGCACGCTACCCCCTCTGCCGCCCCGGGCCCACCTGCACGCCGTCTTTGGGACCGGAAGGCCCGGAGAGACCCGGCAGAGAGTCCCAAATGCCCGGAGTGGCGGCTCACCGGCCCCGTCCGCCCCGTTTCAGGTTCGGTCCGGGAGGTGTGGGGCACTATGGCGGGGTGGCTGCCGCAAATTCGTCCGACGGATCCGGTCCACTGCGCAGGGTGGGCCGGGCGGTCGGCCGCGCCCTCCACCTGCCCTTCACGGGTACGGCGAAGGGCATCCGCCGCGCCACGCACGCGCAGGGCGCGGGCGAGTCGGGCCTCGGCAAGCTGATCGAGCTGCACGCCGTGAACGGCGCGGGCGACGTCATGATCACGGTCGCCCTCGCCTCCACGGTCTTCTTCTCCGTCCCCACCGACGAGGCCCGCGGCCGGGTCGCCCTCTACCTCGTGATCACCATGGCGCCCTTCACGCTCCTCGCCCCGGTGATCGGCCCGCTCCTGGACCGGGTGCCGCACGGCCGCAGAGCCGCGATGGCCGCCGCGATGCTGGCCCGTGCGCTGCTCGCGCTGGCGCTGTCGGGCGCGGTGGCGACGGGCGGGATCGAGCTCTATCCGGCGGCCCTGGGCGTCCTGGTGTCCTCGAAGGCGTACGGCGTCGTACGGAGCGCCGTCGTGCCGCGCCTCCTGCCGCCCCGCTTCTCCCTCGTGAAGGCCAATTCGCGGGTGACCCTGGCCGGGCTGCTGGCGACGGGCGCGGCCGCGCCGGTCGGGGTGGGACTCCAGCAGATCGGGTCCGCGTGGCCGCTGTACGGGGCGTGCGCGCTGTTCGTCTTCGGTACGTTCCTGGCGTTCACGATGCCGCACACGGTGGACTCCGCGAAGGGCGAGCGGAAGGCCAGGCTGCTGGAACACGGGCACGGCCACGGCCACGGCCACGGCAAGCAGGAACCGCCGCGCCGCCCCGGCCTGCGCACGGTCGGCCCCTCCGTGCTCCACGGCCTCCAGGCCAACGCCGCCCTCCGCTCCCTCTCCGGCTTCCTGATCTTCTTCCTGGCGTTCCTGCTGCGCGAGCACCCGCTCTCCGGGCAGAGCGCCGCCGTGTCGCTGGCGGTCGTCGGCGTCTCGGCCGGGGTGGGCAACGCCTGCGGGACGGCGGTGGGGGCGTGGCTCAGGGACCGCGGGCCCGAGGCGATCATCGCGACGGTGCTGGGGCTGACGCTGGGCGTGGCCGTCTGCGCGGCGCTGTTCTTCGGCGGGCTGATGGTGGCGGTGCTCGGCGCGACGGCGGGCCTGTGCCAGGCGCTCGCCAAGCTGTCCCTGGACGCGCTGATCCAGCGGGACGTGCCCGAGGAGGTACGGACGTCGGCGTTCGCGCGGTCGGAGACGCTGCTCCAGATGGCCTGGGTGGTGGGCGGCGCCGTCGGGATCGCCCTGCCGCTGAACGGCGCCCTCGGCATGTCGGTCGCCGCCTGCCTCCTCGCGACGGGCGCGGCCTTGTCCGTACGGGGCCTCCTGAGCGCGGCGCGGCGCGGCTCGCCGCACCCCCGCGTGGCGTGAGACGGGGCGGGCGATAGCCTTCGCCCCATGACCGTTGCGCTCCTCTCTGGTAAGGCCCGCCGCACCGCCACCGTTCTCGGTGCCGTGTCGGCCGGACTCCTCGTCCTGTCCGCATGCGACAAGCCGACGCCGCTCGCGACCGTGACGGTCGGCACGGAATCGGTGCACACCGAGGCCACGTGCTACAACGACGGCTCCGCGATCAAGGAATCCCTGCTCCAGGGCTGCCTGAACAAGAAGGCCGAGAAGACCGTCAAGGTCTCCATGGACGACAAGGTCCGCTTCGGTGTCGACCCCGAGATCGCGGACCAGGGCTGGACGCTCTTCATCAACGGCCAGCAGGCCGAGCAGGAGCCGTTCAAGAAGACGTACCGGACCATCCCGGGCAGCGCCTTCTTCGCCCAGCAGCAACAGCAGCAGCCGGGCGCGCCCAGCCCCGACGAGGCGCAGGTCAGCGTCGTCGAGACCAAGGGCAAGAAGCTCACCGGCATCTGGCACTTCAAGCTGGAGAAGACCTCCTGACGATGCGTGTCCTGGTCGTGACCGCGGTTCCCGCCGAGCGGGACGCGGTCACGCGCGCGTTCGCCCCCGGGGCCGGTGACGTCGACGTCATCGCCTGCGGGGTCGGGCCCGCCGCGAGCGCGGCCGGGACCGCGACGGCGCTGGCGTCCGCGGCCCGCCCGTACGGGCTGGTGGTCTCCGCCGGCATCGGCGGCGGCTTCGGCCATCTGGCCCCGCTCGCCTCCCTCGTCGTCGCCGACGCGATCGTCGCCGCCGACCTGGGCGCCGAGACCCCCGACGGCTACGTCCCGGTGACCGCGCTGGGCTTCGGCACCGTGGAACACCTGCCGCCCGCCTCGCTCGTACGGGCCGTGGCCGGCGCGACCGGTGCCGTCACCGGCACCGTGCTGACCGTCTCCACCGTGACCGGCTCCGCCGCCCGCGCCGCCGAGCTGCGCGCCCGGCACCCGCACGCCGCCGCCGAGGCGATGGAGGGCTTCGGCGTCGCCGAGGCCGCCGCCCGGCACGGGGTGCCGGTGCTGGAGATCCGCGCCGTCTCGAACGCCGTCGGGCCGCGCGACCGGGCGGCCTGGCGCATCAAGGAGGCGCTGGAGGCGCTCACCGGGGCGTTCGGGAAGCTCGCGCCCGTACTCGAAGGCTGGGAAGACCAAAACGAAGACCGGGATGAGGAACATGACGACGTCTGACGCCCTGAAGATCGCTTACTCGCCCTGCCCGAACGACACCTTCGTCTTCGACGCCTGGGCGCACGGCCGGGTGCCGGGGGCGCCGGCGCTCGACGTGACGTTCGCGGACATCGACATCACCAACGGGATGGCCGAGCGCGGGGAGTTCGACGTGCTCAAGGTGTCGTACGCCGTGCTGCCGTGGGTGCTGGAGGAGTACGCGCTGCTGCCGTGCGGCGGGGCGCTCGGACGGGGCTGCGGGCCGCTCGTGCTCACCTGCGAGGCGGGCGTCGACCTCACCGGCAAGCGGGTCGCCGTACCGAGCGAGCGCTCGACGGCGTACCTGCTGTTCCGGCTGTGGGCGGCCGACGCCGTGCCGGGCGGGATCGGCGAGATCGTCGTCATGCCGTTCCACGAGATCATGCCCGCGGTGCGCGACGGCAAGGTCGACGCGGGGCTCGTCATCCACGAGGCGCGCTTCACCTACCAGGACTACGGGCTGCACTCGCTCGCCGACATGGGCGAGCACTGGGAGGACACGACCGGCCTGCCGATCCCGCTGGGCGCGATCATCGCCAAGCGCTCGCTGGGCGCGGAGCGGCTGCGCGCCCTGGCGGACGCGGCGCGGACCTCGGTGCGGATGGCCTGGGACGATCCGCTGGTGTCGCGGCCGTACGTACTGGAGCACGCGCAGGAGATGGACCCCGCGGTGGCCGATCAGCACATCGGTCTCTACGTCAACGAGTTCACCGCCGACCTCGGCGAGAACGGTTACGCGGCGGTGCGCGGGCTGCTCACGCGCGCCGCGGCCGAGGGGCTGGTGCCGCCCCTCGGCCCCGACGCGCTGGCGTTCGTCTGAGCCCCGGCTAGACGTCCAGCTGGTCGGCCACCGCGCGCAGCAGGCCCGCGATCTTCGCGCCCGCCGCCTTGTCGGGGTAGCGGCCGCGCTCCAGCGCCGGCGTGATGTTCTCCAGGAGCGTCGTCAGGTCCTGCACGATCGACGCGAGTTCGTCGGGCTTGCGGCGCTGCGCCGCGGCGACCGACGGGGTCGGGTCGAGGATCGTCAACGAAAGCGCCTGGTCACCGCGCTGACCGGCCACGACACCGAATTCGACGCGCTGGCCGGGCTTCAGCGCGTCGACTCCGGCAGGGAGCACCGACGAGTGGACGAAGACGTCGCCGCCGTCGTCGCGGGAGAGGAAGCCGAAGCCCTTCTCATTGTTGAACCACTTGACCTTGCCGGTAGGCACGTCTGTCCTCGTCCTCGTACTCGTCGTTGAAAACGGCTCTGGATAGCACTACAGCGGGTCGTAGGACCCGCCACCACCAAGGCTAATGGTCCAGGGGCTGGTGACAAGACGTCGCCGGGCGGTTCCTCGGAGCAGGGAACTACCCTGGTCAGGTGATGACTGAAACCCCATCGTCCGAGGCCGGCCCCGGCGACCGGCTGGTACGTACCGGAGCGATCGTCTTCTTCGTCGGCGCACTGGCCACACTGGTCACCGTGGCTCCGCTCTTCCTGGGCACGGATCCCTTTCCCCCGGTGGCGTACGCCGTGTGCATGCTGATGGGCGTCGGCTTCGTGATCGCCGCCGCCGGAGTGCTCAGGTCGATCGCCGCCCAGCGCCGTCAGGCGCGCGCCGCGTCGCAGTAGTCCCTCAGCCAGGCGGGGAAGGCCGCCAGATCGTCCAGGACCACGTCCGCACCGGCTTCGCGCAGTTCAGCGGCGTCGCAGGGCCCCGTCGGCACGGCGACGGACAGGGCTCCGGCCGCCCGCGCGCCGCGTACGTCGCCGACGTGGTCGCCGACGTACACCGAGGCGCCGTGCTCGCGCAGCGCCTCCGCCTTGGCCTCCGCCCACAGCCAGCCGACGACGGCGTCCGGTTCGATGCCGAGGTGTTCGAGGTGGAGCTTGGCGTTCGGCTCGTGCTTCGCCGTGACGACGACGGCGCGCCCGCCCGCCGCCCGTACCGCGGCCACCGCCTCGCGGGCGCCGGGCAGCGCGAGAGTTGGCGTGATCGCGTACGTCGGGTAGATCTCGCGGTAGCGGTCGCCCATCTCCTGGATGCGGTCCTCGGGGAACCAGAACGCCAGTTCCTGCTCCAGCGGCGGGCCGAGCCGGGTGACCGCCAGGTCGGCGTCGATGTGCGCGCCGGTCTCGGCGGCGAGCGCTTCGTAGGCGGCCTTGATGCCGGGCCGGGAGTCTATGAGCGTCATGTCGAGGTCGAAGCCGACCGTCAGCGGGGGCGTGGGCAGGTGAGTAGGCATAGGGGCCATTGTGCCCACGGGGGGTCCGGGACCCACCCTTACACTTAGCCAAGCCTTACCAACCTCCGGACGCGGACAGGACCAGATGCGAGCTGCCACCAGCCACCCCAGGCGCGCCCTGGTGGCCCGCCGCACCGGCTGGACGGCCGCGGCTGTCGTGGCCCTGCTGCTCTCCGTCCTGCTGAGCCTCGCGGTCGGGGCGCGCTCCATCGCGCCGTCCACCGTCCTCGACGTCCTGCTCAACGGCGGCCACAGCGAAGCCGCCGAGATCGTACGGACCATGAGAGTGCCGCGCACGCTCATCGGCCTGATGGTCGGCGTCGCGCTGGCGCTCGCGGGGACCGTCCTCCAGGGCATCACCCGCAACCCGATCGCCGACCCCGGGATCCTGGGAATCAGCCAGGGCGCGTCGGTGGGGGTGGTCTTCGCGATCGCCTTCGCCGGCGTCCACTCGCTGTCCGGGTACGTGTGGTTCGCCTTCGTGGGCGCGGCCCTCGCCTCGGTCGCGGTGTACGCCGTCGCGGCGAACGGGCGCGGCGGCGCGACCCCGGTGAAGCTCGCGCTCGGCGGCGCCGCGATCAACGCGCTGCTCATGTCCGTGACGACGGCGGTCCTGACGACACAGGCGGCGGCGCTCGACGAGTTCCGCTTCTGGCAGGTCGGGTCCGTGGCCGGGCGTGACGCGGAGATCGTCGGCCAGATCTGGCCGTTCCTGCTGGTCGGAGTGGTGCTCGTCCTGTCCGTCGCGCGGGGGCTCGACGCGCTGGCGCTCGGGGAGGACGTCGCGAAGGGGCTCGGCCAGAACGTCGCCGCCGTACGGATCGTGGGCGGCATCGGCGCGACGGTCCTGACCGGCGCGGGGGTCGCGGCGGCCGGCCCCATCGCCTTCGTCGGCCTCGCGGTGCCGCACATCGCGCGGGCGATCGTGGGCGGCGACCACCGGTGGGTGCTGCCGATGGCGGCGCTGGTGGGCCCCGTGATGCTGCTGGTGTCCGATGTGGCGGGCCGCGTGATCTTCCCGCCGAGCGAGGTCCCGGCGGGCGTGACGACCGCGCTGATCGGCGTGCCGTTCCTGGTCGCCCTGGTACGACGGAAGGCGGTGCCGGCATGACGGCGGACAGCGCGGCTGCCGGGATACGGCCCGCCGGGTACGCGCTCCTGCGGGTCGGACGGGGACGGTTCCTGCTGCACCGGCGGGCCGCCGTGGCCGCCGGCGCACTCGCACTCGTACTCGCCGGAGCGTGCGTCGCGTACCTCTGCGTCGGCGAGAGCAACGTCCCGCCCGCCGAAGTGCTGAAGGTCGTCTTCGGACAGCCGTCGGCGGACGAACTCGTCGTGGGAACCCTCCGCCTGCCCCGCATGACCGTCGGGCTGCTCGTCGGGGCGGCGTTCGGCGTGGCCGGCGCACTGATCCAGACCGTCGCGCGCAACCCGCTCGCGAGCCCCGACATCATCGGCATCAGCCAGGGCGCGAGCGCGCTCACCGTCGGGGCGATGACCTTCGGGATCACTTCCTACGCCGTACTCCCCTACCTCTCCGCAGCCGGCGGAATCCTCGCCGCCGTCCTCGTCTACGCCTTCGCCTGGCGCGGCGGACTGCACGCCACCCGCTTCGTGCTCATCGGTATCGGTTTCGCGATCGCCCTGCGCTCCGTCACGCTCCTCTTCCTCACCAAGGGCGACTACCTCGTCGCCCAGCAGGCGCAGATCTGGATGACCGGCTCCCTCAACGGCCGCGGCTGGGACGAGGCGGCCCCCCTGGGCTGGGTGCTCCTCGCACTGCTGCCCGCCGTCCTCTGGGCCGCCCGCGCCCAGCGCACCGTGTCGATGGACGACGACACCGCGACCGCGCTGGGCGTACGGCTGGGACGGGTCCGCCTGGGCCTGGTCCTCACCGGCGTGGTGCTCGCCTCCGTGGCGACCGGGACCGCCGGCCCCGTCGACTTCGTGGCGCTGCTCGCCCCGCAGATCGCCCGCCGCACGACCCGCACCGCGCAGATCCCGCTCCTCTGCTCGGCCCTGATGGGCGCACTGATCGTCGTACTGGCGGACCTGCTGGCCCGGCGGCTCCTCTCCCCCACCGAACTACCGGTCGGCGTGCTGACGGCAGCGGTCGGCGCCCCGTACCTGATCTGGCTGATCGTCAAAGGCCGCACTGGAGGCAAGGCGTGAGCAGGCTCACCGCTCGCGAGCTGACGCTCGCCTACGAGGACCGTACGGTCGTGCACGGACTCGACCTGGCCGTGCCCGACGGCCGGGTGACCGTCATCGTCGGCCCGAACGCCTGCGGGAAGTCCACCACCCTGCGCGCGCTCGGCCGGCTGCTCAGGCCCAAGGCGGGCGCGGTACTGCTGGACGGTGCCGAACTCGCGAAGATCCCGACCAGGAAGATCGCCCAGTCGATCGGCCTGCTGCCCCAGACCCCCGTCGCCCCCGAGGCCATCACCGTCGCCGACCTCGTCGCGCGCGGCCGCCAGCCGCACCAGCACTGGTGGCAGCAGTGGTCCGACGAGGACGAACGGGCGGTGACGGACGCCATGGCGCGCACCGGCGTCACCGCGCTCGCCGAGCGGTCCGTGGACACGCTCTCCGGCGGCCAGCGCCAGCGCGTGTGGATCGCGATGGCCCTGGCCCAGGAGACGGACCTCCTCCTCCTGGACGAGCCCACGACGTACCTCGACATCTCCCACCAGGTGGAGGTGCTGGACCTGGTGCGCCGGCTCAACCACGACCGGGGCCGGACCGTCGTGGCGGTCCTGCACGACCTCAACCAGGCGGCCCGGTACGCCGATCACCTGGTCGCCATGAAGGAAGGCCGCATCGTAGCCGAGGGCCACCCCACCGAGATCGTCACCGCACACCTCGTACGCGAGGTCTTCGGCCTGGCGTCGGTAGTGATCCCGGACCCGGTGACGGGCTCCCCCCTGGTGATCCCGGGCACGCCGTGGAGCCCGGCACCCGCCGCCCCGCGAGACACGGTGCCGGGAGGGGACGTGCCGGGGCGCTCCCCGCAGGGCGCCGAACGCAACCACCCCGCCGACACCCCCCGGACCACCTGAAAGGTGCACCATCCCATGACCGGAACCCTCCGCCGCCGCGGCCTCGCCGCCGGCTCCCTCGCCGTCACCGCCGCCCTCGCGCTCTCCGCCTGCGGCTCCTCCGGCACGGACGAGCCGTCGTCCTCCACCAAGAACGGGACGCACACCGTCAAGACCGCCATGGGCGACGTGCGGGTCCCGGACAGCCCGAAGCGCGTCGTCGTCCTCGACACCGCCGAGCTGGACTCCGCGATCACCCTCGGCGTGAAGCCGGTCGGCGCGACCCACACCACCGCCGAGCCCGGCTTCCTGAGCTACCTGCCCGAGGACGAGGTCGCGGGCATCAAGGACGTCGGCGAGATGATGACCCCCAACCTGGAGGCCGTCGCCGCCCTCGACCCCGACCTGATCCTCACCAGCAAGGTGCGGCACGGCGCCCTGTACGACGAGCTCAAGGCGCTCGCGCCGACCGTGATGACGGAGAACACCGGTTACCCCTGGAAGGAGAACTTCCAGGTCCACGCCGACGCGCTCGGCAAGAAGGCCGAAGCGAAGCAGGTCGTCGCCGACTACACCGCGCACGCCGCGAAGGTCACCGAAGCGGTGGGCGGCAAGGACAAGGCCGCGAAGACCAACGTCAACGTGGTGCGCTTCATCGAAGGCGCGGACATCCGCATCTACGGCAAGCAGAACTACATCGCGACCGTCCTGGCCGACGTCGGCCTCGGCCGCCCGGCCATCACCGACAAGGCGAAGGACGGCTTCTCGTACGACGTGAGCCCGGAGAAGATCAACCTCGCGGGCGAGGACGCCGACGTCGTCTTCCACTCGACGTACGGCGACCCGAAGAAGGCCAAGCAGACGCAGACCCTGAACAGCGGGCTGTGGAAGAACATGCCCGCCGCGAAGGCGGGCAAGGTCTTCGGCGTCGAGGACGAGCTGTGGATCCAGGGCATCGGCTACACCGCCGCCGGCAAGATCCTCGACGAGATGCAGGGCCACCTGACGAAGTGAGCGACGGCTAA
The DNA here is from genome assembly GCF_053591575.1 of Streptomyces altiplanensis. NCBI lineage: Bacteria > Bacillati > Actinomycetota > Actinomycetes > Kitasatosporales > Streptomycetaceae > Streptomyces > Streptomyces altiplanensis. Next base: position 182,389 of record NZ_JBSFUB010000003.1, read on the forward strand.
CGCCTCCGCGCCCGCCACACCAGGTAGAGCGCGGAGGCGACGGCCGCCGTCCGTACGACCACGGGCCACATGCCCGAGACCGCCTCGCCCAGCGCGCCCTGCGCGAGCGGTTCGCCCCACCGCCCCTCGGTCCTGCCCCACAGCCACACGGCCGCGCCCGCCGCGACCACTCCGGGCAGGCCCAGCACCGCCCATTTCGCCTCGGCGCGGCTGAGGCGGTGTGAGGCGTACGCGAGGAGCCAGCCGCCGCCCAGCGCGAGCCAGTTGCCGAGGACGGCGCCGACGACGAGCAGCGCGGCGGCGAGCAGGAGCAGGACGTTCGCGGGCCGGCGCACCACAGTCGCCGCCGCTGCCGCCGCCTCGCCCTGCCCGGCCGTACGACGCCGCAGCCGCAACCTGCGGCGGCGCGGAGGAACTTCCGCCTCGACGGCCGCTCCGCCGCCGGCCCCGGCTTTCCCTTCGGCTTTCCTCTTGGCTTCCTCTTCGGCTTTCTCCTCCTCGGCCGGCGGGGGCTTGAGTATTTCGGGGATCTCCACGCCGCCGACGAACCCCGGCACGGTGGCACCCATGCCGAGCGGTCCCGGTTCGATGCGCCACCAGTCGGGTTCGCTGCCCTGCGGGCCGAGTTCGTCCGACCCCGCGAGGTGGGGCGGCGAAGCGACGGGCCCGTCCACCGCGCCCACCGCGCCCGCCCGCTCGTGGTCGCGTCCGCGGGGCCGGGGGATCCACCAGCCGCGCCCGCCACGCCCACCGGGCCCGCCCGGCCCGCCGCCCTCCGCCGGCTCGTCGCGCTGTTCTGGCAGTGCGGCCTGCCGCGCCGCGGGCTCCGGCTCCGGCATCGCGCCGTCCGACGCCGCCGCCACCAGATCGGCCGGGGGACCGATCCGGTTCAGGATGCGCCGTACCGCCGCGGGAGAGTCCGGCGTACCGAACGCGGAGCGCTGCCGGTCGATTTCGTCGCGCAGCGTGGCCACCAGCCGCATCCGCGTCGCCGCGGGCAGCTTGTGCTGCTGCGCCAGGTCGCCGACCCGGCTCAGGTAGTCGTAGACGAGCTGATCGCTCTCGATGCCCACGCGCCGTTCCGTCCCCTCGCCCTCCAACCTCCAACTGCCTGCACCGACCGTAGCGCCACACCGGCTACCGTGGGGCGGATGGGGACCGGCGAGCGCAACCAGGAGGCGCACGTGTCCGAAGGATCAGGCGCAACGCCACCACGCACGCTCGCGGAAGCCCTGCGCACCCGCGACGACGCCTCGCTGGCCGCGCTGTTGCGCGCGCGGCCCGACCTGCTCTCGCCCGTGCCCGGCGACGTGTCGCAGCTCGCCACCCGGGCGGGCACCCGCGCCTCCGTCGTACGGGCGCTGGAGCGGCTCGACCGGTTCACCCTCCAGACCGCCGAGGCCCTGGCGGTGGCCCCCGACCCGGCTCCGTACGAGGCGCTGCGCGCACTGATGACCGGCGACGAGGGCGACCCCGCGGTCGAGGCGGCGCTTCCGGGGGCCGTCGCCACGCTGCGTGAACAGGCCCTGCTCTGGGGCGACGACGACCGGCTGCGCCTGGTGCGTACGGCGCGCGAGCTGCTCGCCCCCTCCCCCGCGCACCCGTCCCCCACCGGCCTGGGCCCGACCGTCGCCGAGGCGACCGCCGGGATGTCGCCGGGGCGGTGGCAGGAGACGCTGGCCACGGCCGGGCTGCCGCCGACCCACGACCCGGTGTCGGCGGTGACGGCCCTGGCAGCGCTCTTCAACGACCGCACCCGGATGTCCGCGCTGCTCGACACGGCCCCGCCCGAGGCGCTGATGGTGCTGGAGCGGCTGGTGTGGGGGCCGCCGTACGGCGAGGTGACCTCCGACCCCGCGCCGCCCGTGCGGTGGCTGCGCGACCGGGGGCTGCTGCTGCCGACGAGCCTGCGTACGGTCGTGCTGCCGCGCGAGGCGGCGCTGCACCTGCGCGCCGGACGCGCGCACCGGGCGCCGGAGCCGGTGCCGCCCGCCGTCGTGCCCCTCGCCGAGCACAGCCCGCGGGTCGTGGACGGTACGGCCGCCGGCCAGGCGTACACGGCACTGTCCACCGTCGAGGAACTGCTCAAGGACTGGAACGAGGGCGGCCCGGCCGTCCTGCGCTCCGGCGGTCTGAGCGTGCGCGACCTGAAGCGGACGGCCACCGCGCTCGACGTGCCCGAGCACACGGCCGCCTTCTGGATCGAACTCGCCTACGCCGCCGGGCTGCTGGCGTCCGACGGCGAGGCCGCCGAGCGGTACGCCGCCACGCCCGCGTACGACGAATGGCTCGACCTCCCGCCGCAGGACCGGTGGACCCGCCTCGCCACCGCCTGGCTGCACGCCACCCGCACGGCCGGCCTGGTCGGCAGCCAGGACACGAAGGGCCGCGTGCTGGCGGCGCTCGGCCCCGACCTGGACCGCTCGGCGGCCCCCGAGGTGCGCCGCCGCGTCCTCGGCCTCCTCGCCGCGCTCCCCGAGGGCGCCGTGCCCGCACCGGAGCAGGTGCTGGCCCGGCTGCGCTGGGAACGGCCGCTGCGGGGGGCGGGTGCCGGCGCCGGGGGTACGGGGTCCTCCACGGGCACCCCGGGCGACCTGCGTTCCCGTATCGCGCTGTGGACCCTCACCGAGGCGGAGCTCCTGGGCGTCACCGGGCGCGGCGCGCTCTCCTCCCACGGCCGCGCGCTGCCGGCCACTGCTCCCACCGCCCCGGCCACCGGCGCCGAGGACGCGGCGGCGGCCGCCGCGCGCGCCGCCGGGCTGCTCGCGCCGCTCATCCCGGAGCCCCTGGACCATGTACTCCTCCAGGCGGACCTCACCGCCGTCGCCCCGGGGCCGCTGCGACGGCCGCTCGCGGACACCCTCGACGTACTCGCCGACGTGGAGTCGAAGGGCGGGGCGACCGTGTACCGCTTCACGCCCGCGTCCGTACGCCGCGCGCTGGACGCCGGGCGGGCCGCGTCCGACCTGCACGCCTTCCTGGCCGAGCACAGCCGCACCCCCGTCCCGCAGCCGCTCAGCTACCTCATCGACGACGTGGCCAGGAAGCACGGGCACCTGCGGGTCGGCGCCGCTTCCGCCTATGTGCGCTGCGACGACGACGCGATGCTCGGCGAGATCCTCGCCGACAAACGGTCGCAGCCGCTGGGTCTGCGGCGCCTCGCGCCCACGGTGCTGGCGGCGCAGGCCGACCCGGCGGCGCTGCTCGAAGGGCTGCGCACGATGGGCTTCGCGCCGGCCGCCGAGTCGGCGGCCGGAGACGTACTGATCACCCGGGCCCACTCCTACCGCACCCCGCCGCGCACCGCCCCCGC